>DIEU01000079.1:18299-19058 GCA_002418775.1 Firmicutes bacterium UBA5766 | reverse complement strand
TTTTGGAGGGGAAAGTTGGGTTAAAGTAAAGGATTTTCACTCCTTGTTGTGGAATTACTTATTTAATTTTATAACGGTATATTTGGCAAAAGGGGGATTTAACATGCCTGATTAATCAATCATAGCAAATGTGCGGATTTGCAGGCATTAAAAAGAAAGCAAGGAGTTGAAAACCATGAAGAAGAAAATTGTTGCAGTGTTGCTGATACTGTCTGTGTTGCTGTTGGTTACTTTGACTGCGGAAGCTGCATCGACTGGTCAGACTAATATCAGCCAGGTTGTCAAACTGATTGTAAACGGTAAAACCATAAGCACGGCAGCAAGCGAGTCGCCGGTTGTTTACAAAGGAAGGACTTTCGTTCCTATCAGAATAGTGGCTGAAGCGTTAAATTTAAAGGTTGAATGGGACAGTAAGCTTAAGACGGTCAAAATAACCGGCAAGACTGATTCCGAAGCGGACAGCTCGTTATTGGCTCAGAAGGACAAAACAATCCAGGATCTCACAGCGCAGTTGGCGAAAAAGAACAGCGAAATTCAAAGCTTGCAGGATAAAATAGATACGCTGGAAGAAAAGAATGACACCAATCTTAGTGATTTGGAAGACGATCTGAATTCTGATTACGACTACCTGGAGAATGTTAAAATCGATGACATCAGTCTTGAGGGCGACGAGGATGACGTAACCGTCAGCATTGAAGTTAACCTGGATAATCACGCCAGTAAGTGGGCAAATTTGACCGACAGTGAAATAAATAGCTG
>DIEU01000079.1:16810-18258 GCA_002418775.1 Firmicutes bacterium UBA5766 | reverse complement strand
ATAATGACAGCGATGACACGTTAGTCAAATTTTCTAAGAACGGAACCTCCAGCCTTTCAGTGACCTATAAAGACCAGGATTACCGGGGTAATACAGAGGCTATTGAGGATGTTGAGGACGATCTGGAAGGTGACAGCTTTTCCGTTGATGACATACTGTTTAAAATAAAGAAAGCTACCTATGACGATAATGATACCGTCACTGTTACCCTCCGTGCAAGTACAAACAATGCGGCTACTAAATGGAACGCATTGTCAGACAGTGAGATTAAAAGCTACGTGAAACCAATCGGCAAGAAAGTTTCCGATACTTTCGAGGATGACGCAGATGTCAGCATCGATTCCGTTCAACTTGACTTTTATGACGATGATGAGGATTTTCTGGACGGTTTCCACTATGATGTTGATTCCAGAAGTTTAAGTTAAAAACAATTCTGGAAGAAACGTTTTTAAATTTCACCTGAACAAAACTTAAAGTGACTTGAACGGTCTGTAATTTATTCATTTTATAACGATATATAGATATATCTAATTTAAAGGATTAAGGTGAGAAAATGAAGATAGCAATAATCCTGCCGCCCTGGTTCAAGATACCCCCTGCCGGTTACGGGGGTATTGAAGTTGTCGTCAGTCTTCTTGCTGACGGCCTGGTTGCAAAAGGCCATGAAGTCACTGTCTGCACGGTTTCAAAATCTGACACAAAAGCGAATATCTATAAGGTTTTTGACGAGGAAATGAAAGGCTGCCTGGACAAACCGCCTTCAAATTTTCTTAACGTGGCTTTAATCCATACCTTGTCCTCGTATATGGAAGTAATCGGAAAAGGCTTCGATTTAATCCATGATCACACCTGGAAGGAAGGGTTGTGCTGCGCCGCTTTTTTAAAGGAGGTTCCCGTGGTGCATACGCTGCACGGTCCTTTTGACGAGGAAAACAAGGCGTTTTACAGGCTTTTTACCAACCATACGGGAATTCATTTCATTTCTATCAGTAACAACCAGCGTTCTTTTCTTCCCGGCCTTAATTATCTCGGTACAGTATACAATGGTGTTAAATTTGACAAGTACCCCTTCTCCCAGGACAAAGATGACTTTTACTTTTACATAGGGCGTTTCAACCCGGAAAAGGCGCCCCACCTTGCCTGCGAGGCCGCCAGAAGAATGGGGGCGAAGCTTGTTTTGGCCGGCAAGGTTCACGAACAGGCCGAGATAATTTATTTTGATCAGTTCATCAGGCCTTATCTTGATGAGAAGATAACTTACATAGGTGAAGTAGGACACTGGAGCGAAGAAAAAATGCATATGTTTTCCCGCGGCAAAGGCTACCTTTACCCAATCCAGTGGGAAGAGCCTTTCGGTATAACTATGGTTGAGTCAATGGCCTGCGGAACACCTGTGATAACTTTCAAGAGAGGGTCCGCACCGGAAGTGGTCGAACACGGCGTCACGG
>DIEU01000079.1:0-16772 GCA_002418775.1 Firmicutes bacterium UBA5766 | reverse complement strand
TAAAATGCCGGGAAAGGGTAGAAAATCTTTTTACTTCTCAGGTTATGGTGGACAGTTACGAACGGCTCTATAAAAAAGTGATTGAAAAAAGACTGGCTGGTTGATTAGCCGCACGGTCAATGGAAATTAAAAAAGCGTGGTTTTTTTTGTAAGGGGGATGTCTTTGTTTAAAAAATTGTCCGAAGAAAACTGGATAATCAGCGAAGAGGGTTTTGAGCAGGATAAGAGAAAGTTTTGGGAAACAATCTATACGCTTGGCAACGGGTACCTCGGTTCGAGGGGTGTTCTGGAAGAGAGCTTTGAGAACGGATATCCCGGGACTTATCTGGCTGGTATTTATGATCAAACCGTGGGTCAGCCTTTTGAAATTGTCAACACCCCCAACCCGTTGAGGATTGAAATTTATATTAACGGCGTCAGGCTTTCCGTAAATGATATGAAAGTTGTTGAACACCGCCGTGTTTTAGACCTAAAAAAGGCCGTTTTGCACAGGCGGACTGTCTTTCAAAATGACCAGGGGAGGTACGGGTACGAATCGGCGCGGTTCTTCAGCTTGAAGGACTTTCACGCCGCCGTGATGGTATTTTCCTTAAAACCGCTGGATTGTGACGCAGAAATAACAGTCAAAAGAGTAATCGACGGCACAACTGAAAATGCTGTTCAGGCAATCGGGGATCCAATCAAGCATTATTCCGTCCGGGATTGCTCATTTAATAACCCGGGTGGGGTTCTTTACCTTGAAGCAGAAACAATTAATTCCGGGCAGTCAATTGGTCTGGCCGCCGACCTGGAGTTTTCCGGGAGGGGTACCCGCCCGGAAGCAAAGTGGGACGTTTCAAGAGGTGAGGAAACTATCTCAAGGGAATGCTCCTTTAAAGCCGCCAAGGGGAAAAAGTATACATTTACATCCTTTATAACAATTTATTCATCCCGTGACCGGAAGCACAGTATCAAGAAAAGCTGCCTTGACTTGCTGGGAACTATAAAGGGAAAAGGCGCCGCGGCTCTTTTTAAAACCCACTGCAGCGCCTGGGGAAAAAGATGGGCAGATTCCGATCTTTCAATTGACTGTCAGGATTTCTTGCAGAATAATGTGCGCCTGAACATCTACCATCTTCTGATCGCTGTTCCGCCCGTGGATTTGGACGTGAGCATCCTGGCTAAAACATTATCAGGCGAGTGGTATAAAGGCCACGTGTTCTGGGATACAGAAATCTTTGTTCTGCCATTTTTTATCTTTACTCAGCCTGAGCTGGCCAGAAATCTCCTCCTTTACCGCTACCGGCGTTTAAATCAGGCTAGGGCCAAAGCAAGGGAAAACGGGTACAAAGGGGCCTGGTGGCCATGGGAATCGGCTGAAAGCGGAGACGACGAGACTCCCGAGACATGGGTCAACTTTGATGGTACAGTTATCCCCGTTCATGTATCCAAAAGGGAGATTCATATCTCAGGAGATATAATTTACGGAGTAGTTTTATATTACCAGGCTACTTCCGACATGGATTTCATGCTCCGGTACGGCGCGGAAATGGTTTTTGAAACAGCCCGGTTCTGGGCAGCGCGCGTAAATTATAACAGCGAAAAAAACTATTATGAAATAAAGAATGTTATTGGTCCAAATGAATTTCAGGAATGTGTTGATAATAATTTTTATACAAACTATATGGCCAGGTGGAATTTAAGATACGCGGCGGAGCTATACGGCTTGCTGGCCAGGGAACATCCCCTTCGGCTGAACAGGATGGCTAAAAAAATTGAATTAAAAGAAAAAGAGATCCGGTCATGGAAAGATATTTCGGAAAAAATCATTATTCTCACCAACCAGGATGGACTTATTGAAGAATTTGAGGGTTACTTCAACAAGAAAGAGTTCTTAATTCAGGAATGGGATGAAAACGCAATGCCGGTCTGGCCCGCTTCGTTGGACCTTGCCGGGGTCAAAGACACCCAGTTGATCAAGCAGGCTGACGTTATACTCTTATTACAGTTATTTGCCAACGAATTCGACAGCCGGGTAAAAAAAGTCAACTACGATTTTTATGAAAAGAGGACTACGCATAAGTCAAGCCTCAGTTTACCGAGTTATGTCATTACAGCTCTCGAACTGGGGAACCTTAAGGAGTCTTACAAGCATTTCATCCAAGCCGTAAGGGCGGATTACGGCGACTTATACGGCAATACGGAGCTCGGTATGCATGCGGCCGCGCTTGGCGGCGCATGGCAAATCGCAGGCTACGGTTTTGCCGGGCTGAAAATAAAAGATGAGATTTTGTCTTTGAACCCGGTTTTACCCGGAGAAGTAAGCGGCATCCAGCTTAATTTCTGGTTCAGGAACGCTTTATTTGAGCTGAAAGTTGTCAACGCTGGAGAAAAGCTTGAGGTAGAGGTCTTATTTGTCCGCGACAGGATTAGGAATAGGGAAGGTATCTGGCTGGAAGTATGCGGTGAAAAGTGTTTTTTAAGCCGCGGCCAAAAGATTTGCTTTGAAAAGGTGATCTGAGATGAATGAAAAGGTAGCTTATATATGGGACATTGACGGGGTAGTGGTTGACAGCCCGCATGAGGATGCCTGGCGCATAACTGCGGCAAAAGAACCGTATCTGGTTGAAACAATGGATTCAGACTTTTATTTTACTTATGTTGCTTCCCGGCCAAGGTACGAGGGGGGCAACAATATCCTTGAGCTGAACAACGTTTATGACCGGCTCGGGGCAAAGACCGGGGAGCAGAAAAAGGTTATTCTGGAGAAGTACTGCAGTGAGAAGAACAGGCTGATCAAAGACCTCATCGAAGCCGGTAAGTTCAAACTATTCCCGGACGCAGTCTCAATACTTTTGGAGGCTAAAAGCAAAGGAATTCTTCAGGCTGCAGCGTCAGCCTCAAAAAACGCCAGGGACATGCTGATTAAAGTAACCAAAGACCGCTTGATTAATGAGCTTGGACCTGCGTATAATGCAATTGATGAAGCTGATACGCTTTACTCAATGTTTAATGTTGATGTTTGCGGAACCGACTTGGAGGGTAAAAAAAACATTCTGGAATTTGCTTCCGCCAGGATAAAAGAGCTTTTACCTGGTGAAAAACTGCGGTTCGTAGTGTTTGAAGACGCCTCTTCGGGAATCGAGGCTGCCAAATCGCTGGGTTTTGACGCAGTCGGCGTGTGGCGTATAGGTCAGGAGGAAGCTCTGCGCCGGGCCGGGGCGGATTTTGTTGTTAGGGATTTAAGAACAGCCGATATTTATAAATTTATTGACTTACTTTAAAAGTTTTAGGAGGAATTTTAATGAAACATACCCTGGCGGTATTGGCTCTTAATAAGCCCGGTGTACTGGCCAGAATATCCGGATTGCTGAGCAGGCGCGTCTTCAACATAGAGAGCATTGCCGCAGGTTATACGGAAGACAGCGACGTTTCGCGCATTACCATTGTTGTGAACGGCGATGATCAGGAACTCGATCAGGCAATGAAGCAGCTTTCCAAACTGATTGATGTAATCAAGGTACAGGAACTCTTTAAATCAGGTTCTATTGACAGAGAGTTGGTCCTGATTAAAGTCAAGGCCGATTCTGCGCGCCGCTCGGAAATAGTCGATATTGTAGAAATTTTCCGGGCTAACATAGTTGATATTAACCGCGAAACGGTTGTTATCGAATTAAGCGGCGGGGAAGAAAAAATAAACGCCGCCTGTGCGGTTTTCGATGATCACGGAATTGTCGAGATTGTCCGGACCGGTAAAGTATCCATCGGCAGGGGACCCGACGCCACCAAGCACTTTTTGGAAGGAAACGATCAGTAAAACCCTGGGGGGGGATTGCAAATACGGCCTGTCATTGGGATTACTTGCAGTTGGGATAATGAAAACCAGAGGCACTTTCTTGGTTCGTTGTACTGCGAAGCTGTCAGGGTTGCCGGCGGGTTACCTGTCCTGCTGTCAAATTATGAAAAAGAGGAAGAAATCGCCGGGCTTCTTGGAATCATCGACGGGCTGCTGCTTTCCGGGGGAAAGGATGTGGACCCGTTTTATTTCGGGGAGGAAGCGATTCCTGAATGCGGGGAAATAACTCCCTTACGGGACAGTTTTGAGATAAAGCTGGCTAAGATGGCTATCAAGAACCAAGTCCCGGTTCTGGGAATCTGCAGGGGAACCCAGGTGTTAAATATATCCTGCGGGGGAACTATTTATCAAGATTTAAACACTCAGCTCACCGGTTGTTTGAAGCATTACCAGCAGGCGCCCGGCTGGGCAGCCACCCATAAGATAAATATAGAAAAAGGTACTTTGCTGGAATCGATTTTTCAGGTACCGGAAATCAGGGTAAACAGTTATCACCACCAGGCGGTTCATGATGTTGCTCCCGGATTTATAATCTGCGCAAAATCCTCCGACGGAGTTGTGGAGGCTATTGAAGGCGCTTCGGGCTCTTTTGTTCTTGGCCTGCAGTGCCATCCGGAGGAAATGTGGGAAAAAGACTTCCGGTTCTTAAAACTTTTTCAGGCATTGACTAATTATGCTGTAAAATAAACAGGAACGGACAGAGAATATTTGTATTTTATGGATCTGGTTGGAGGATTAAATGCCCATTACATTAAAATATTTGATAAAATATAAAGTAAGTAATGGGCCTGTTTCGTTTCAAGAGTTATTATTATCAAGCCCATTCCTTTAAGAATGGGTTTTTAGGTTTTTTAATGGAAGGTTGCTGACGAATTGTTCAGTATTCACAGAATAGCCGACGCAAATTTCAACCGTGCCAGAGAGGGGCTCCGGGTTGTCGAGGAGTTGGCCCGCTTTATCTTAAATGACGCTGATCTGGCCGGCCGGCTGAAAAGTATGCGGCATCAACTCCGGTCGATCCAGCAGGAGTGGCCCGGCGGGGTCGAAAAATTTATGTCCGACAGGGACTCGCAAACGGATGTCGGTTTTAACAGCCGGGAAGAAAAAGAGTTTGAAAGACTTGACTTTTTTGAACTGTCCCTGGCCAACTTTAAACGCGTGCAGGAAGCCATGCGTGTTCTGGAAGAGTATTCTAAATTCATTTCAACCGGCGCCGACTTTAAAAAAATACGCTTTGAACTTTATGATCTGGAAAAGCAGTTGACCCTCAAGCTGGTTGAATTAAAAGCAAACGAATTGTACAATGTAGATTATACCCTATATGTTATCGTTCAGGAAAAGTTCTCTGGGGGAAGGGACCTTGTAGAAGTTGCCAGGTCGGCGATTTCCGGCGGCGCAACCGTGATTCAGCTTCGGGACAAAGAATCCACGGACAGCAGGCTGCTGGAAAAAGGTCTTGCGCTGCGCCGTCTGACTCGTGCTGAAGATGTGCCTCTGATTATCAACGACCGGATCGATATAGCCCTTGCCGTGGATGCGGAAGGTGTTCACCTTGGTCAGGATGACCTGCCTGTTTCTTCAGCCAGGCAGCTTCTCGGTCCCGGAAAAATTATCGGCGTATCTACCCATTCGTTGGAGCAAGCCCGCCAGGCGCGCCGGCAGGGCGCTGATTACATAGGGGTAGGCCCGGTTTTTGACACCAAAACTAAGGAAAACGGCGTCAGGCCAGTTGGATTGGAACTCCTCAGGCAGGTCGGCGGGGAGATTGACCTGCCTTGGGTTGCAGTCGGCGGGATAAATAAATCCAACGTTTCCGAAGTTATATCAGCCGGAGCAAAGGGTGTGGCTGTTGTTACAGCGGTGGTTTCAGCCCCGGATATACGGGCAGCAGCCTTATTTTTACGGGAAGAGATTATAAAGACCCGCTCATCCCAGATGACAAAAAATATAGACGGGGGTTTTGAAGAATGACGCAGCTTTTATCAGCCAGGGCAGGGATAATCACAGCACAAATGAAAGAAGTGGCTGAAAAAGAAATGCTTGAGCCTGAGGTGATCAGGCAGGGAGTGGAAGCGGGGACAATAGTTATTCCCGCAAATATAAACCACAGCGGGCTTGTCCCCTGCGGTATAGGAAAAGGCCTGCGAACCAAGGTTAACGCCAATCTGGGCACTTCAACCGCTTTACGCGGGTTAAAGGGTGAGCTGGAAAAACTGGAAACAGCCCTGTCAGCAGGCACGGATGCCGTGATGGATCTCTCCACCGGCGGGGAAATTAACGAAATAAGGCGGGAAATCCTGTGCCACTGTCCTGTTCCGCTGGGAACGGTGCCTATTTACCAGTCCGTTGTGGAAGCCAAGGAAAAACGCGGCAGCATTGTTGCAATGACAGCCGATGACATTTTTGCTACGCTGGAGACGCAGGCCGGGGACGGGGTTGATTTTTTCACTGTCCACTGCGGTGTGACCATGGAAACAATCAGCCGTTTAAGGCGTCAGGGCCGGGTTACTGACATTGTCAGCAGAGGAGGCGCCCTGCTGACCGGCTGGATGCTGCACAACCAGAAGGAGAATCCCTTGCTTGAAGAATTTGATCGCTTGCTGGATATTTGCCTTAAATACGATGTGACGCTCAGCCTTGGTGACGGCTTGCGCCCGGGGTGCCTTGCCGATGCCACTGACCGGGCCCAGATCCAGGAGCTTATAGTATTAGGAGAACTGGTGGAAAGGTCGCGTAAGGCAGGGGTACAGGTTATGGTAGAAGGCCCCGGACACCTGCCTCTCGATCAAGTAATCCCGAATATTATGCTTCAAAAGAGCCTTTGCAACGGAGCGCCTTTTTATGTTCTGGGGCCCCTGGTTACCGATGTGGCGCCGGGATATGATCACATAACCTCCGCCATCGGCGGGGCGCTGGCTGCAATGGCGGGAGCGGATTTTCTCTGCTATGTTACTCCCTCCGAACACCTTGGCCTGCCCAGCGTCCAGGATGTGCGAGAGGGTGTGATTGCCTGCCGCCTGGCCGGCCACGCGGCCGATTATGTCAAGGACGTGCAGGGGGCAAGAGACTGGGATCTGGCGATGGCGAAAGCCCGCAAGGAATTGGACTGGGAGAAACAGTTCGCCTTGGCCCTGGACCCGGAGAAAGCCCGCCGCTGCTGGGAGGCGCACAACCCGGAGAAGATTGAAGCCTGCACAATGTGCGGAGATTTCTGCGCTATGAAGCTGGTCGGGGAATATCTGGGCAAAGCGCCGGAAGACTGCTGATCAGCGACCACTATAAACCATGAAAGGATACCGGTGAAGCATTTGGACCTGAGTACCCTGGGGGAAATAAAACTTATCGAGCTTCTTACCCGGGAAATTGTCCTTTATTCCGACAACGTGATCAGGGGGGTAGGGGACGATGCCGCTGTTTTAAAGGGCGAGGGGGAAGACTGGCTTTTGTTCACCACCGATATGCTTATCGAGAGTGTCCATTTTTCTATGGCCTACATAAAGCCTGACCATGTTGGAGCCAAGGCGCTGGTGGCAAGTGTCAGCGACATTGCAGCGATGGGCGGCAGGCCGCTGCACGCGATTGTTTCTCTGGGGATTCCAATAAAATTTTCGGTAGAGGTTTTAAAAGGGATTTATTCCGGATTAAGGAGCGCTGCGGAAGAATACAGACTGAATATTGTCGGTGGAGATACTGTGAAATCTCCGGGTAAATTAATCATTAATGTCGCCCTAATCGGGTGTGTGGGCGCCGGTAAGGCTGTTTACCGCAGCGGCGCAAAACCCGGAGATCTGGTTTTTGTTACCGGCAGCCTCGGAAATTCGGCTGCAGGACTTTTTCTCTATCAGAACCCCGGTACCAGAGTTTCACCAGAAGCCGGCAGCTTTTTAAAATCGGCACATACCAATCCGAAGGCGCGTGTCAAACAGGGAGTCTTGCTGGCAGGTACTGGAAAAGTTACCTCAATGGATGACATCAGCGACGGGTTGGCTACTGAACTTCACGAAATTTGTCAGGCCAGCGGTGTCGGCTGCCGGATCAGATCTCCCCTTATTCCACAGGACCAGAGGATGAAGGAAGCGGCCGCAGCCGCCAAACGGGATCCGCTTAACTGGGCGCTGTACGGGGGCGAGGACTTTGAACTGATTTTTACAGTCCGCCCTGACAGCGCTGCCGCCATAAAGCGCCTTTTCAGCGAAGAAGGAGAAAAGTGCCATCTTATTGGTGAGATTGTGCAGCCGGCGGACGGAATTTCAATGGAACTGCCGCAGGGTTATTTTGTTCCCCTGGAGGCAAAAGGATATGATCACTTTAAGGCAAGGAATGATTAAGGGGAAAGCCATGGATTTGAGATCTGAATCAGCCCGGCAAACTTTTTTTTGGGGTGAACTCCTGGGCGACATCTTGGAGGCGGGCGCTGTAATTTGCCTGACCGGCGGTCTCGGCGCCGGCAAGACTGTCTTTGCCAAGGGAGTGGGAAAAGGCCTTGGTGTAAAGGAAGTAATCAACAGCCCGACGTTTACGATTATCAAAGAATACCAGGGGAGGGTTCCTTTTTACCACCTTGACGCCTACCGCCTGAAGGGGCCGGCGGAGCTTGACGACCTGGGGGGCGAGGAATATTTTGAAGGAAACGGTGTAACCTTGGTAGAATGGGCTGATCAGGTTGCGGAGGCTCTGCCGCAGGACAGGTTGGACATAACTATCTATGCTGACCCGGAAGCGGATGAAATCCGGGTGATCAGCTTTAATCCCCGGGGAGAACGATACTGCCGCCTGATGGAGGATTATAAAAATATTATACGTGCTGGGAATTGAAGCGGCTACCTCAGTCGCCAGCGCTGCCGTTGCGCTGGATGATGTGCTGGTTGCCGAAAGAACTGTAAATAACAAACGGACGCACTCTGTGAACCTGTTGCCTATGATTAAAGGCGTTCTGGAAGAAGCGGGCATCGAACATACCCAACTGGGAGGGATTGCCGCCTCGATAGGACCCGGCTCTTTCACAGGCCTGCGGATTGGCCTGGCCACTGCAAGGACGCTGGCCCAGGCGTGGGGCCTTCCTGTTGCGGGAATAGAGACGCTTGAAGCCATTGCCTGTCTTTGTCAGGCCAGGGGGGCAGGGTTGACCTGTCCAGTTATAACAGCCCGCAAAAACGAGGTTTACTCCGCTGTTTATGAGAACGGTCTGCGGCGCGTTGCCGGCCCGGCAGCGATACCTCCTGTTGATCTGGCCCTGAAGTTGAAAAAATTCGAGCAGCCGGTTACCCTTTTAGGGGACGGTGCCCTTACATACAGGGAAATTTTCGAAGAACACCTGGGCGGCGCAGCGCTCTTTGCGCCAGGCGAGCTGTGCCTGCCGAGGGGAGCAAGCATTGCATCCCTTGGTTCAAGCAGGTTCAAGGCCGGTCAGGGGGGGAATTATTCAAGCTTGAGGCCCTTTTATCTCAGGCTGTCGGAAGCGGAGTCAAAATGGCTGCAAAAATAACCGGCCATAAGCCTGATTCAAGTATTTATTTTCTTTCCATGCAGGCCAATCATCTCAGCGAGGTTCTAGCTATTGAGCAGGAATCCTTTCCAACGCCGTGGTCGAGGTATGCTTTCTACGGTGAACTGCTCAATGATTTTGCTTATTATATAGTAGCCATATGCGGGGATAAAGTTGTCGGCTACGCCGGTATGTGGCTGATTACTGATGAGTCGCACATTACCAACCTGGCCGTTCACCCTGATTACAGGCAGCGCGGGATCGGCAGGTATTTGATGCAGGAACTGGAAAATCAGTCTGTGACACTTGGGGCCAAATCAATGACCCTTGAAGTAAGGCCCAGCAATAGTATAGCAAAAGGCCTTTATTCAAGCATGGGTTTTTTCCAGGAGGGACGGCGCAGGGGCTATTATTCCGATACCGGCGAGGACGCGCTGATCATGTGGAAGCGCTTCTAATTACTTCCCAATAATATCCCTTAAAGCATCTTCCAAATCTGTAAATTTAAATATAAAGCCCTCTTTAAGAACTTTTTCCGGGAAGACCCGTTGACTGTTCAACAACATATCCGACATTTCCCCTAAAACAATTTTAAGAAGAAAACTGGGGACGGGCAGCCAGGAAGGACTTCCCATAACCCGGCCCAAAACCCTGCAAAATTCTTTCATTCTAACCGGTTCCGGAGCAGTAACGTTTACCGGGCCAAAAATATTTTGGTTTTCTGCCGCAAATAGGATCAACCTTATAAAAAAAGCATAGGGAAATTCAAGCCTCATTGTGCCGCTTACCCACATATATGGAATTTATTTCATGTTAATAATATATCAAAGGTTCAAAAATGTGAATATGTATAAAAGAACTCGGCATGACAATATATGTCATGTGTTATACACAAAACAATACTAAAGGAAGTAGAGTCTATGCCGGGTTAGGTAAATAAACTGGAATGTCGAAATTAATAAAGGAGCAATAAGCGTTGGTTCTTGACACCTGATATTGCTCCTTTTTAATATAAATACTCAGTTAATGACTATAAACCAGGCATTACTACTTAATCTGGAGAACTTGATCACTGTTGATTATAATTGTGTGGGCAGCAGCGACCCAATCGACCTTGCAATTCATGGCTTCCGATACAAACCTGAGAGGAATCAGAGTTCTTCCGTCTACTATTCTTGCCGGTACATCCAGCGGTGTTGATACACCGTTGATGTAGGCATTGCCGCCAATCACCAGGTTGACTGTAAAAGCGCCCTTATTTGCCGTAACTGTTTGGGTTTTCTCATCCCACTTTAAGCTGGCATGCAATCCCTCAAAAATAGTACGCTGCGGAACTAAGGTGTAACCTTTGTCAATAATAGGTTGAACATCGAAGGTAAGTTCCTTGCCGTCTAGATTTATAATGATGCTATCGTCGTTTACTTTTCTAATCGTGAATTCATCTATGGGACCATAACCTGTACCTGTGGCATTTGTTGCAAAAGCTTTATAGTAGTACTTACCTGGTATGAGATCGGTAAGAGTCGTTTTGAAGGGCATTGCTACAAACTCATTTTTACCCACTACGATTTTTTCGTTTGTCTGAGCATCTATGCCATAGTAGAAGCCATACTCTCTGATTTCCCCAAAACATTCTGTCATAAGTCCATTCAAAGTAGCGGCATTAGCTTCAAGATCCGTTATTTGATTTGTTTTCACCACCGGTGTTTTAGAAGTTGCTCAGCCGCACGCAATATTAGCATTCATTAAGAAAACAGGCAAAGCCAATAATGTCAGCAGCATCATCACGTAAAACCATTTAGGGAACTTGATGCCTAACAAGTTATTAACCCCCTTTCCCCTATTTTAATAACTATGTAAAAAACTATTTTATTATACAATACACCGGCCAGGTTTTCAACAAATAATTCCCATATATGTCGTTATTCAACGAATAATGTCGCGGTATAAGCAATCAAGGAAAATGTGATTTTGATGAGAGAATTTAGGAACAAGCAAACATGAAGTAAGAGAAATAACCATCATGGAAGGATTGTTAGCTGACCGGATGACAGATAAGCAGGCAGCAGAGCTATCAGTTTTCAGTGAAAGACAAATACAACTGATGAAAGCGAAGGAGGTCCCTTTGCTTTCCTGCGTTCCCTGGAACAAATAAATGATCTATTTATAAACAGTATTAATAGTTAATTCATATTTACTATTAACGCCTAATATAATATACTTTCTTTACTGCAAAGCTGATGGTTGGATAGGGGGGTGTAAACAATAAGCAATCTGGAGGATGTTGCCGGCGACTTCCATATAGTATTGGAGTACATACGTGAAAATTTTTTCAGGCCGATTGACCAGATTACCCGTTCGCGGTTAAGCCATGTTCAATTTTGCGCCATGTCGATCCTTTGCAGGAGAGGTTCCCTTTCTATGTCCGAACTGGCGGACGAGATGCGGATATCCAAGCAGCAGCTTACACCCCTTATCCGCAAGCTGATTGAATGCAAAATGTTATCCAGAAAAACAGATCCCGATGACCGGCGCATCGTGCGTCTTGAAGTCACCAAGATCGGCCGGAGTACGCTGGAGGATTTGTTTAATGAGCTGAAAATGGCGCTTGTAGAAAAGCTTAAAGAGCTGCCCGTCGCAGAACTGGACGAACTGGGACAAATGCTGAAAAGAATTCTTGATATTCTTAAAAGCGTTTGTTAATTAAATTCAACCCGTTAATTTAGAAGAAAGAAAAAAAGAATTTGAGGTGGTTTTTGGGAATGAAGAAAGTAAAAACGGCATTGCTGATTATTGTGGTAATCGTCCTGATCGGCGGAGTGCTCGGGGGAGCTTACTATGTGTATGAGGGTATATACTTCTTCTCCACAGAAAACGCCAAGATAACGGCGAATACGGTTGTACTGACCCCGGAGGTGGCCGGCAAGATCAAGGAATTAAACGTCAAGGAAGGGGATTATGTAAAAACTGGCCAGGTACTTTTAAAACAAGATTTAAGCATGCTGGTGACAAGTTCTGCAATAAATCCGCAGGCTCTGGCCAGCACGGCAGATTCAATAATCTCAAAGGCGGATGTCAAATCGCCGATTGACGGCAAGATAGTGCAGCTGAATGTTGTAAAGGGACAGGTTGTCTCGCCTGGGATGGAGATTGCAACAGTAGCCGACACTTCACATATATACATACAGGCAAACATTGAGGAAACGGATATCAACAAAATCAAACAAGGCCAAAAGGTTGATATCAAAATAGACGCCTACCACCGGAGATCTTTTGAGGGATATGTAGAGAGCGTCAGCCAGGCCACACAAACGGCTTTCAGCCAGTACCCGTCGCTTAATACCAGCGGCGCTTATTCAAAAGTTACGCAATTAATTCCTGTGAAAATCAGCATCGCTGACGCAGACAGCCTCAACCTTATGCTGGGGATGAATGCAACGGTCAAAATTCATATCAAACAGTGAAAGGAGGTACTTTAAGCATGTGGAGACAAATTAAGTTTATCCCTGCATTCCTTTTAGCGGCGCTCCTGGTATTCGTTTTTTCCGGGTGTGCGGATAAAAGCGCCAACCAGGTAATGAATGTGAAAACTGCAGCTGCTGTCGATCAGGAACTGGAGGCGAAAATCCAACTGAGCGGAGTCCTTGTGCCGGAAAAGACAGTCGACATATCGAGTAAAACTTCGGGACAGGTTGTAAGTTTGAGTTTTGAAGTCGGCAGCGCTGTTAAAGCTGGAGACGTGCTTATGCAGCTTGATACGGAATCGTTAAAGGCCCAGCTTTTACAGGCCCAGGCAAGCCAGCTGTCGGCGGAAGCGGCTGTACAGTCTGTCCAGAACCAGGCTTCGACGGCAAAGATAAACCTGGACGCAGCACAAAAAGACTATGACAGGACAAAGATGCTCTACGCGGCGGGGGCAGTACCATTAAGCCAGATGGATGACGTTACCGACAAACTTGACCTTGCCAGAAACCAGTATAAAAATGCATCCGGGCCTGCCTTAAACCAGGCTAATGCTGCGGTCAGCACAGCCGCCGCCAATATAAAGAACATTCAGGTACAGATAAATTACGCCACTGTCAAAAGCCCCTCCGGCGGGATTGTGGCCAGCCGGAATGCAGATGTCGGCGAGGTCGTCTCTGCGGGTGTGCCGGTAATGTCAATTGTCGATACAAAGGTTTTGAAAATGAAAAGCACCGTGACGCAGGATGAACTTCCTCTTCTTTCAGAAGGTAAAGAAGTTGATTTGACCGTTGACAGCTACCCCGACGCTGAATTTAAAGGCGTCATCTCCAGCCTTGGACCTATTGCCGTGAGCACGGGAGAGGTTTTCCCCGTCGAAATATCGATTAAAAACAACGGCAGTCTTAAGGCGGGATTATCTGCCCATACGTCTGTCGCCGCCAGGGCGAGAGGGATTGTTGTCCCGGTGTCCGCAATTGCACAGGATTCAGGGAAAAGCTATGTTTTTGTGATCAAGGATAAACTGGCTGAGCGGCGCTTCGTAAAAACGGGGCTGAGAAACGATCAGTTAATCATAATTCTGACAGGACTTAACAAAGGTGAGCGGGTTGCCGTTACAAATGTAAACAGCCTGACTGACCGGGCGGCGGTAAATCCCAGTTAACTACTTTTTAATAAGTCAATTATCAAAATAAGTCAAGCCTGACCCCTAAAGGAGCAGCGTTCATGATCAGGTTGTTTGGATATTTAAAACCGTACACCGGGGCTTTGTTCTGGGTTGTCGTATTTCTTTTCGCCCAGTCTATTGCCGAGCTTTACCTGCCGACGCTGATGTCTGATGTCGTCAACAACGGGATGATGAAAGGCGATACGGGATATATCTGGAAATACGGCGGCTATATGCTTTTAGTCGCTCTTGGAAGCAGTATTTGTTCGGTGTTCGGTAGTTACCTTTCCTCAGTGGCCGGGGTTGGTTTCGGCAGGGACATCCGCGACAACGTCTTTTCGCATGTGGAAAGCTACTCTCTCCACGAGTTTGACAAGATCGGGACCGCTTCTTTAATCACGAGGGCTACCAACGACATAACCCAGGTGCAGACAGTGACGGTAATGGGCCTGCGGTTTATGATCTTCGCCCCGATTATGTGTATCGGGGGCATAATCATGGCCTACTCAAAGGACAGGGAACTCACCTTGATCCTGGCTGTCGTCCTCCCCGTCACGCTGCTGATCATCTTGGGCGCGGCCAGTTTGATCGTGCCGCTGTTCAGGTCGATGCAGGGCAAACTTGACAAGGTAAGCCTGGTGCTGCGCGAGAACCTTACCGGAATAAGAGTTATCCGGGCGTTTAACAGGCTGAGTAAAGAAAACGAACGATTTAAGGAAGCGAACCTGGACCTGACCGACACTTCTATCAAAGTCAATAAAATTATGGCTGTCATGCAGCCGGTAATGATCATTATGATGAATGTCACCTCTATTGCCATTATCTGGTACGGCGGATACCGGATTGCCCAGAACAACATGCAGGTCGGGGACATGATGGCGTTTATCCAGTATGCTACGCAGGTCATGTTCTCCATCATCATGGTGACGATTATGTTTGTCATGGTGCCCAGGGCACAGGCGTCGGCCGTCAGGATTAACGAGGTCATGGATATTAAGCCGGAGATTGTGGATCCGCCGCAGGGGCTGAAAACCAGCCGGGAAGGCAATGTAGAATTCCGGGATGTTACTTTCAGCTATCCCGGCGCCGAACTGCCCGCTATAAAAAATATTTCATTCGCCGCCTGTCCCGGCGAAGTGACAGCTATTATTGGCGGCACCGGCTCGGGAAAATCAACGCTGATCAACCTGATCCCGAGGTTCTATGATGTAGACAGCGGTTGTGTCCTGGTAGACGGGGTGGATGTAAGGCAAATGGAACAGAAGGACCTCCGGGCTAAAATCGGTTTTGTCCCGCAGACCCCGATCCTTTTCAGCGGTACCGTCTCAGAAAACATCCGTTATGGAAAAGCCGGCGCCACCGAAGAAGAGATTGTTCACGCGGCGGAGGTCGCCCAGGCGAGCGAGTTTATTTCCTAGATGGAAGGCAGATACGAGGCTCTAATTTCCCAGGGCGGCACGAATTTGTCCGGCGGCCAGAAACAAAGGCTGTCCATTGCCCGCGCCCTGGTCAGAAGGCCGGGAATATATATTTTGGACGACAGTTTTTCGGCGCTGGACTTCAAGACTGACGCCCTGCTGCGGGCGGCGCTTAAAAAGGAGACTGCCGCTTCGACCGTAATCATCGTCGCCCAGAGGGTGGGGACTGTAATGGACGCCGACAGGATCATCGTTCTGCACGCGGGTGAGATTGTCGGAATGGGCAAACACAAGGAACTTCTGGTTACCTGCGCGGTTTACCATGAGATTGTATCCTCCCAGTTGTCGGAAGAGGAGATTGCCTAAAGATGAGTGAGCGCGACACACAAAGACAAGGACCCGGCCCGGCGCCGCCGGGAGGACCCATGGGCCGGGGTCACATGATGGGACAGCCGGTTGAAAAGGCGAAGGATTTCAAGGGAACTTTTCTGAGGTTGATCGGGTACCTGAAGCCTGAAAAATACCGCTTTATGGTGATGACTGTCCTGGCTGTCTTAAGTACGGTTTTTTCCATTGTAGGCCCCAAAATTATGGGAANNGCCGACGGGGTCCTGGCCAAATATTCCTATTATACACAATTGTATACGGCGATCCAGGAAAAAATGCCGGCTGAAGTAATCAACAAGCTTAAGAGTCAGCCTATCCCGGGCTTTGATTTCGGGTATATTGAAAAAATCCTGCTCTGGCTGATTGTGTTATACGTAATCAGCGCTCTTTGCAGCTTTGCGATGGGCTATATAATGTCCGGTGTTTCCCAGAATACAGTCTATAAAATGCGTAATGATGTAAAGGATAAGCTCGACAACCTGTCCCTGAAATATTTCGACCAGCGGACCCACGGCGAGATTTTAAGCCGTGTAACCAACGATATGGACAACATTGCCACGACTCTTCAGCAGAGCCTGACCCAGCTGATTACGTCCGTAGTTACCGTAGCCGGTATTCTTGTCATGATGCTGACGATCAGCCCTGTGATGACGGTGCTTGTCCTGGTGACCCTGCCGGCCAGCGGTATTATTACAGCTTATATAGCCAAAAATTCTCAGAAATACTTTACGGAACAGCAAAAATGCATCGGAGAGATGAACGGCCATGTGGAGGAGATGTACGCGGGGCATAAAATTGTCAAAGCATTCGGGCATGAGAAAGACTCCATAGACAAGTTTAAAGGTATTAATGATAGATTGTACAACGTGGGATGGAAAGCGCAGTTCATCTCCGGAATTATCTTCCCGGCCTTGAACTTTGTTAATAATATAGGGTATGTCGTCATCTGTGTCGCCGGAGGGCTTCTGGTCGCCAAAAATAAGATTGAGATCGGCGATATCCAGGCGTTCATCCAGT
>DIEU01000072.1 GCA_002418775.1 Firmicutes bacterium UBA5766 | reverse complement strand
CAGTAAGCTCAAGAAATACCGGTACGGCAACGGAATCCTTATCTTGTACATTTTTCTTTTTCTTTTCTGCGCAAGGTATTGAAATCGAAACGGGCCATTGCTTCATCAGCTATCTTGGTAATATACGCATCGTCTTCAAATAAAGAAGCCTGGCCGGTGATTCTGCCTTCTAAGACAAAGGCCGGCTTTTTTAGATTGTCTTTAGGTAAATTCAATTGGCCCAAAGACATAATAACTCTATTACGCGGCCCTTTTTCCGTACGGACGGTCTGGATAAGTTTATGGTTGATATATACTTTTCCTGTCTTTTTGTTTAAGGAAATAATGTAATAATTTGTCGCAAAAAGGAGGCGCAGTCTAGGGACAAGCGCCTCCTTCGTGCGTAAGAGCAGTTTTTAAGGGGTTGCCGTTTGATTCAGACCTTGCGCACTTCCTTGAGGAAGGTAAATAATCTGGCCGACTTCCAGCCTGCCCGGATCCGAAAAAGCGTTTACGGAGATCAACTCCTGCTCCGGTATATTAAACAGTTGGGCTATGCCGCTGACCGTATCCCCGGCTTTGACAACATACTGGCCGCTTTCCTGAAAACCGTGGATCATCTTTGTCAAATCGCTGTTTTTAATGAACATTTTCTTTAACTCTTCGTCAGTGACAGCCTTTAAGGAAATATTGTCAAAGTCACAGTAATCCCCGCTTCCTTTCGGGTCATCCAACAGCAGGTATACCCTCAACTGGTTGACTGACGAAGGCGCCTGAATAACTTCGGTGACGTTTTCCCATCCTGCCGTATTAAAAATATGAAGTATGTTAAAGAACTCCGGCACTCTTTTTTCGTCCTGATTGAGAAAAACTACTTTTATCCGGGCCGGCATACTGGACGTTCCCTTTTTAGTTTTTGCATTAATGAGGTACTTTTGGCCGGGATTTACGTCTATAATCTGGAATGCTTCCCAGTTGTACCCGTTTCTTAGAAACCTGTTCCCGTTTTCATACTTTATCTGTTCCGCCATCCCAATCCAGCCGTAAAGCCCCATTTCGAAGTCTCCGTTGATCATCAGCCCACTCTGATCTGTACTTATATCGGTTGTCTTCCTGTCTCCAATTTCACTCGTCCTGGCCACCGTAATATTATCGAAACAGTGATAGCCCTTGGGATCTTCAGATAACAAATAAATCCAAGCAGTGGCGGCATTTTTCGGTACCATGATGAACTGCCGGGGTATTGTTTCCCAGCTACCTCCGGTGTGTGTGTATTTGATGTCGTAGAATTGGGGGAGTTTTACTCCGTTAACATCCAGAAAGCTAAATGCGATCCGGGCGGGTCCCTGGGCGGTTCCTTTTTTAGTGTTGGCGGATACCGCATACGTCGTATGGGGTAAAAGATTCATTTCCTGACATACTTCCCAGCTGCAGTTATTGATTATGTAGTGGTTCCCGTTGTTTTCCTTCTGAATCGCTTCTGGATTTCGCCAACCGAGACTCCCTTTTTCGAAGTCGCTGTTTAAGATAACCGCCTCAAGCACTGTGTTTTTATTTTCCGCTGCTTTTTCTGCTACTTTGGAAGCATTCTTCTCTGTACCGCCGTCCAGGTAAATGCCGATCAGGTAAGCCAGGGCAACCACAAAAACCAGGCTGATAAAAACTACTAACGCAAGCTTTAACTTTCTAATTCTCAATCCCTCCTTTTTATATAACCCCTTAGCTTTGCTTGGATTTTATATAATATGCTTTCTGATTTGTTTATGACAAAGGACTTAAGGCCTTTAATATTCGGGATTAGATGTTAATTCAATCCGGCACCTTCGGGGAAAGTTATCCATAAGATAGAAAAAAATCATCCATACCAGTTTAGAGGTTGAGTAAATGGAAAACAAACAAAAGAGAACTCTCGTTATCGGCGCGGGGTTAGCCGGGAAAAAAGTCCTCGAAGCGCTCGGCGGCTTCTCGAAAGACCGAAAAATTATCGGCTTTATTGATGATGATCCCAAGAAAAAGGGTACTAAATTCTGCGGCCTGCCTGTATTGGGAAACAGGCGTGATATCCCCTGGCTGAATTCCAGGTACGGATTTGATGAGGTCATTCTGGCCATCCCCTCAGCTCCCCCGGGCGAAATAAGCAATATCCTTGAGATATGCATGAAGACCAGGTCCAAGGTTAAAATTATGTCCGGCATCTACGATCTGATTACCGGAAAAATAAATGTCCGCCCAATCCGGGATGTCCAAATTGAAGATCTGCTGGGGCGCAAGCCGCTTTCACTTGATATCGGCGGAATAATCAGTTACCTGAAAGATCAAGTTGTTCTGATTACAGGCGCCGGAGGCTCGGTTGGCTCGGAACTGTCCAGAAGCGTAGCCGACAACAGACCAAAGAAATTAATCCTGTTGGGACACGGTGAGAATAGTATTTATGAAATTGAGCAGAACCTGAAGATCAGCCACCCCCGGATCAGAATGATCAGCGAAATAGGTGACATCAAGGACGCAGGCAGAATGAACAGGTTATTTAAAAAATATGAGCCTGGAATTGTTTTTCACGCCGCCGCGCACAAGCATGTCCCGTACATGGAAAGGATCCCTGAAGAAGCTGTCAAAAACAACATCATCGGCACAAAGGTTCTCTGCAGCGCGGCCATAGCAGGAGGCTGCGGAAGGTTTATCTTCATCTCAACCGACAAGGCGGTCGAACCGACAAGTATCATGGGCGCCACTAAAAGGGCAGCGGAAATTATTGTCCAGCTGATGAATGAAAAAAAGTCGACAAAATTTGCCTGCGTCCGCTTCGGCAACATTTTGGGCAGCAGGGGAAGCGTGCTGCCCTTGTTTGAAAGACAGATTTCTCTGGGCGGACCGCTTACCATAACTCATCCCGAAATGACCCGTTATTTTATGACGGTAAGTGAGGCGGCGCAGTTGGTAATTCAGGCAGGGGCTATGACCAAAGGCGGGGAGATTTTTATCCTGGATATGGGAGAACCAATCTCAATCAGGGACCTTGCTTTTAAGATGATCAGGCTGAAGGGTTTGAAGCCCGGAAAGGATATCCCCATAAAGTATATCGGGATCAGGCCGGGTGAAAAAATTTCGGAGAGCCTTTTTAATGATGAAGAAAAAATTATGCCCACAAGACATGAAAAGATAATGGCGGTATACGGCAGGAACAATTACGAAGGTGTCCAGCGCCTGCTGCACACTCTGGAAGACCCGGAGTTTTCTTACGCAGAAGCGCAGGTCAGAAAACTGCTGGGTGGTTTTTTGAACAATTTAAGAGAAGCAAAATAAAGGGCGGCGGGCCGGCGCATCTGTCAACGGGTGCTGTCAGCCTTTTCCCACACAGGGGACACATTGCCTGAAAAGGCCTTTAAGAATCCAACCAGAGACGCCAGGTTAAACATACAAAAATAATAAGGCACAAAGAACAACCTGTTTTTCAGTTTAAACACTTTACCGGCAAGGGCAAGCGCGTAAAAAGCCAGTTGGGCGGTAAAAACAGCCATAAAAAACGGGCCGCTGTTTTTTAAAAACCATGAAGAGACAAAAATAATAATCTGCAGGAAGGGAACCAGATACCTGAGCAGCCTGTGAGAGATCATCATCCAGGAGTATACGGGACCGTATTTGAAAGGGCTGTAAAGGCTGGGTCCCGTCAGTATGCGCCGCCATGTCCTGCCTAACATCCTTACTTTGCGCGCGTATTCCTCTTCGGCTTCCCCGGCCGCTTTCTCACAGGCAACAGCCGCAGGTTCGTATAACGCAAGCTTCCCCCTTTTAACCAGTTCGTGCGGAAGTTCCAGGTCATGGCAGTAAAGGTCGTCTATCTCCAGATAATCACCGGCCCTGATCGCATAGATAGCCCCGTTTCCGGCAGTAATCGAAAAAAGACGCGATTCCAAAAAGCGCAGGTACAGCTCATACCTCCAGTACAACCCTTCCGAAAAGCCGCTTCCGGTCTCTTCATTAACATACTTTAGCCTGCCGCAGACATAACCTGTTCCCGGATTCTCAAACCTCGCCGCCAGACGCCATAACGCATCCTTTTCCCAGATTGAATTTGCGTCCGAGAAGAACAGAATCTTCCCCGTGGCTACTCTGGCCGCCTGGTTTTGGGCAAAGGTCTTGCCCCGCCGCTGGTCTACTTCCACAAGTATGACACCTTTGTTCTCATATTTCCTGACTATCTCGTTGGTGCCATCCGTAGAATTGTCCGAAACAACAATAACCTCCAGTTTTCGGGAAGGATAATCAAGCTCCGACGTGTTTAAAAGTTTCTTTTCAATAACTTTCTCTTCGTTATGGGTGGCGATGATCAGCGAAACCCGCGGCCATTCCGTTTTATTGAGAAGCCCGGACGTTTCCGGTTCTCTTTTTGAGAGCAGCCGTACAAATACCGACAAGAAAATGGGATAAAGAAAAAACGTGTAAAAAGTAAGAGCTGCAGCAGTCCAAAATAAAACTTTCATCTCCGGCTCCTCCATAAATAGGTTCAGAAACATACTATGCGAAGCAGGCTTAAGAAGTTTATACCCCGGACAAACAACCTGCAGCCTTCATCTGTCCGGCTTTTAACCAATTTCCGGTAACACCGCTATTCCCGGAAGCATATTTTATGTTTAGCGGGATGCGAGGGGGGAAAGGGCTGATGTGTGTAGTTTTAGCAGGCGAGGAAAGGCGTCAAGAACAACTATTCTGCAGGTGCAACAGGTTAATGTCTGATAGTTTCTGCCTGCTGACCCTGGCCGAAAGCGAACAATGGACTGACCTTCTTCATAAATTGAAGACCTGTGATATCCATTATGAACCCGGATATTACAGAGTCTTTGAAGGCAATGACCAGGCCCGCCTGTTTGTCTACCAGAGGGGCGGCGAATTTGTCATTTATCCCTTTCTGCTCAGAAAGGTTGATCATAGCGGGGAAACAGCCGCCGGGGAAAATTATTTTGACATAACCAGCCCTTACGGCTACGGAGGTCCTCTGGCCTCACCCGGCGCTGACGGGGATACCTTAAAAGGTTTTTGGCAACGTTTTACACAATTCTGTCAGAACAGCAATATTATTACCGAATTTATCCGTTTTCACCCCCTGATCCACAATCATGAGCAGGCAGCCGGTTACGTTGAAGCCGAAAGGAATTCAAGCGCAGTTTTTATAGACTTGTCACAGACCGAGGAACAGATTTGGTTCGGATACGATTACAGCAGCAGGAAGAATATTAATAAAGCGACCCGCAGCGGTGTCACCGTAATTATTGATCACACGCCGCGCTTTTTTTCTGACTTCTCCATGATTTATCGCCACACAATGGACAGGAACAACTCCAAGGATTTCTACTACTTTCCGGACAGTTTCTTTGATAAAATCCACCGCTTTTTGGATGGAAATTATCTGTACGCGCACGCCTTCCTGGAAGGAAAGCTAATTTCTACGGAGCTTTTGCTGTACGGCAAGACTTTCATTCACTCTTTCCTGGGGGGAACTCTCGCCGAATATTTCCCTTTCCGCCCGAACAACCTGCTCAAACACGAGGCCATCCTCTGGGCAAAAAGAAAGGGCATCGGATATTTCATTCTGGGCGGCGGCCGGAACGATGATGACGGTATTTTCAGGTATAAACAAACCTTCGCCAAAGAAAGCCTGGCA
>DIEU01000027.1 GCA_002418775.1 Firmicutes bacterium UBA5766 | reverse complement strand
GTTTGGGAGGGGAAAGTTGGGTTAAGGGGTATCCTTAATTTAAAATAGATGGAATACTACTTGTCCGGAAACCCCACCATTCTTACTGGGAGGTAACAACATTGAAACATTATCGTAAAGAAATTTGGTTTGAAACAAAAAAGCGGAGGGAATTCATCAATATCACAGCCATTGTACAAAAGTACCTGGAGGAAAGCGGCATTCGGGAGGGGTTATTGCTTTGCAATGCTATGCATATCACTGCCAGTGTCTTTATCAACGATGATGAAAGTGGGTTGCATAAAGACTTTGAAACATGGTTGGAAATCCTCGCACCAGAAAAACCTTATGACCGCTATCGGCACAATGGTTTCGAGGATAACGCTGACGCACATCTGAAACGTACGGTCATGGGGCCGTGAAGTGGTGGTTGCAGTTACCCAAGGAAAACTGGACTTTGGACCCTGGGAGCAGATTTTCTACGGTGAATTTGACGGTGGCCGCCGTAAGCGTGTACTGATCAAGATCATTGGCGAATAAACCTCATCCAGCAACTCTTTAAGTAGTTCCGTCCTATTTACAAATCCTGCTCCACACAGGAGTTCGGAGTCTATATCGATATCAGTTCACTGTAACCTGCCCGTTCATGAGCATGGGTAGGAGAGCAGTCGCGGAGGCAGTAAAAGTATTACTTTAAACAACGCCTTATTTAGTCTAGAACACCGAAAAGCCCAGTAGTTCCGGGCTTTCTCATTGTATCAGTTATTGAGTTTAATTTTGGTGGAGACAGGGGGATTCGAACCCCCGACCTCTAGAGTGCGATTCTAGCGCTCTCCCAGCTGAGCTATGTCCCCGCGATTTATTGATTATAACACAGGGCAAGCCCGGGAGCAATCTATTCTATTCGTTAAGCTGTGCCGTGCGCTATACCATTAAGTCTATTCCGCTATTCCTTGAGCCTAGGATGTTTTTTGAAGCAGGGTTTCCTGCTTTGCCTTTCTAATGGCGGATTCCTCATAGTAGTCGCTGGAAACCAGGTACAGGTTCACCCAGAGCTCGTGCTCGTTTGGTTTGCCCTCCAGTTCCCGGGACAGTTCTTTGAATTTTTTTATGACGCGGTCTTTAAAAGTTGAAAACTCAACGAGTAAATCGACTACTTCACGCTGGCTGAAGGAAGTTCCTTCCCTTAAAACTTTAGACAAGGTTCCCACCTCATTTTTATTTGTTTCCAGAATTATAAAACGATTGGAAGGATTTGTTAAGGGGGATAAAATGTCTAAAATAAATAGAAAGAAGGGGCGGCCCGCATACTTTCGGGATAACCCCTTCTTTGTTATGCTTTGCTTTTGCTGCTTAGAAGGAACGGCTCATCATGCTTGACTCAGGAGCATTCTGCAGCATAAATCCTGCACGGTTGGGCATGTATGCCGACTGGCTGCTCAGGTACGGGTTTGAGAAGCTGCTCAGCGCAGGCGACGCAAACGATGAGATGTTGCTGCCCACTGCGCTCATCCCGATGTTCTCAGGAGCGTTAAGCAGTGTGTAGCCCGCCCTGTTGGGTGTGTATGCGGTCTGATGAATGATGCTGGCCGGATCGTTCAGCGTTGTGAATCCGGCCCGGTTAATGGCGTTCGGATCCTGGTGCATCCAGACCGGACTGCTCAGAGAAGTTCCCCAGCTCGGGCTGAAAGAAGACGTCATACCCATGCCGAGGTTTTCCGGCCTATTTTCCAGCGTGTATCCGGCTCTGCTGGGCATATACTCCTGCCGGCTGATGAATGATCTGGGATCGGTAAACTGCTGCATTCCTAATCCGGGCTGCTGGCTGTAACCAAACTGAGTTCCGTAACCCTGGGTGGTTCCGAATCCGCCGCCGATGCCGTACTGTGTTCCCATGGTAGGAGTGCTTGCCCAACCCTGTGTCTGGGTATAACCCGGGGTCCCATACTGGTATGTCCCCATGGTCTGGGCCTGCTGGGCCATGCTGCAGATTCTGAACACGCCCATCTCAAGGTCTCTTGCTAAATGGGCAATGTGCTGCAAATTCTGGGTAGCGTTAATTTCCTTCTGCTGCAGGTGCTGCAGGTGCGCGGAATTTGCCATTTCGTCCTGCTGTAAATGCGAAGCCAGCTGTGAAATGGAATTTACGTTGTTCCTTAAAGCCTGAAATTCATTTTGCATCTGTTGGAACATATTTTTGCCTCCTTGTTTGAAGAAGTTTTTTACATAAATTATCTTTTCCATTGCTGGCCGCATTATGCATTTGGAATTGTTAGCCGGTCTGGAATTTTCCTTATTTAAAGCTTATTTTTTCGTTTTCGTTTTGTTTACAGAATTTAGATAAACAGGCCCCCCCGGCTGAGGCGCCAGACCGTGGATTTCCTGGCTGGATAATAGAACATTCAGGCTGTGGTTTAAAAACAGCGCAGGCGCGTCCATAAACAGCTGCTGCTGGGCGTCATGGTACAGGCGGGTGCGCAGGTCCGGGTCCTCAATGCGCTGCGCGGTAACCAGCAGGGTGTCGACCTTCTGGTTTGAATAGCGGGTGGAGTTGAGGTAATTGGCAATCTGCTCCGAAGAAAACAGGGTGTAGAGAAAGTTGTCCGGGTCGCAGTTCTCGCATGTCCAGCCGTAGATGAAGGCATCGCCCTCCTGGCGGGAAAGGGCTTCTTTGAACTGGTCCCACGGGTAGGAAACAATCCCGGCCTGGAAACCCGCCCTGTTCAGCTGCCCCGACAGGTACCGGGCCAGTTCCCTGCCCCCCGCCGGATTGTAAGGCCGGGGATTGGAGTAGCATAGAAGGGTGATTTTCAGACCGTCCGGATAACCGGCTTCCTTAAGCAGTTCGCCAGCCTGTTTTAAATCATAGGTATACTGACTGATATCCTCACCATAGGCCAGGATTCCCGGCGGAAGGGGGCCGTCGGCTAAAAGCGCGCTATTTTTAAAAATGGTTTTGACAAGTTCCTGCCGGTCTATGCTCAGGCAGGCGGCCCGCCGGACCTTCGGGTTATTAAAAGGGCTTTTATTCGTGTAAAATCCGAGGTAGCTGATATCCATCCCATTTACCCGGCTGACCGAGATGCCTTTCCCGGCAAGCCGGCTTAAGTCGAGATCAGGGGATCCCTCGATTACATCCGCCTTCCCGTCCGAGAGCAGCTTCAGCCTCTTTGCGCTTGAAGGTTCGGAGCGGAAGATGATCTCGTTGATCGAGGGCTTTTTGCCCCAGTAGCCCTGGTTTGCCCTTAAGACAACCTCATGCCCCCGGTTCCAGCGTTTTAAGATGTACGGACCTGTGCCCGAAGGGTAAAGCCAGAATTCCTGCCCGTACTTTTCAACCGCAGCGGGGCTGACAACCGGGGCGGCAAAGGGCACGGCCAGGTTGTTCAAGAAGGGAGCGTAGGGGAACTCCAGGTCAAAGCGGACGGTAAGATTGTCGACGATATTTACCGACCTGACCATGCCATAGATTAGGGAGGCCTCGGTGATGGAACTGTCCGCATTTTTCTTAAGCTGCCTGCCAATGCTGAATTTTACCGCCTGCGCGTTAAAAGGCGTACCGTCCTGGAAGGAAACCCCCGGGCGGAGCTTGAATGTCCAGCTCATGCCGTCGCCGGATACGTCCCACGATTCGGCCAGGCAGGGCTGGATCTTTGCGTTCCCCGGCGCAAATCTGACCAGTCCTTCAAATATGTTTAGGATGACGCCTGCGGACGCCTGGTCTTCGGCCTTCGCCGGGTCGAGCGTCTGGCAGTTATCCTGGCGCAGGAAAACAAGCCGGCTGCTTTTTGTCTTAAAAAAATCAGACGACCGGGCGAAACCGTAAAACACAAAATACAGCGACAGAAACAGCGCGGCCGGGATAAGGATCCTTCTCACTGTTCGTCTCCCTTCCTTTTGGCTGGAAATAATGATAAAATAAGAGTACGGCTATATTACTATATACTGGATATAATGGTAATATCCTGCATATAAAAAGGTCAAAAAACCGCATAATTGAAGACAAAAGGGGATTTAACATGCAGGTACGGTTCGGCCCGGCGGGAAATCCGGATTCCTTTCTGCGCCAGGGGCATAAAAGCTCTCTTGACATGCCTTCCTGGCTTAAAAAAATGGGGCTTGACGCATACGAGTACCAGTGCGTGCGGGGCGTGCACATCGGGGAAGATATGGCCCGGCGGCTGGGTGAGCGGGCTGCGGAAAACGGTGTCGCTTTAAGCATCCATGCCCCCTATTACATCACCCTGGGGACCGTCGACCCTGCTCTGCGTGAAAAAACAAAAAAGCACTTTTTTGATTCTCTACGGGCCGCTCACTGGATGGGCGCCCGCATTGTCGTGTTTCACCCCGGGGGCGGGGCGAAGGACAGGGACGGGGCCAAAAGCAGGGCGCTGGTCCTGCTGGCCGAGATTGTCCGGGAGGCCGCCGAAAAGGGCTGGTCAGGCATCAGGATAGCGCCGGAAACGGCCGGCAAACCGGCGCAGCTGGGGAACCTGGAGGAAGTGCTTGAATTCTGCGCTGTCGGGCCGGAAGTTGTCCCGGCTGTAGACTTCGGGCACCTGCACGCGGCCAGCCAGGGGGGATTCGACAAGCCGGAGGCGTTCGAGGCGGTCCTGGACAGGCTGGAAAACGTCCTGGGCATGGAAAAGCTGGCCAACCTGCACATCCACTTCAGCCCGGTGGAGTTTACGGCCGGGGGTGAAAAAAGGCATTGGACGACTCTTGAGGATTTCGGGCCCGGATTCGGCCCGCTCGCCGAACTTCTTGCCAAAAGAAAGATGAGCGCCACGGTGATCTGCGAATCGGCCGGCAGGCAGGCTGAAGACGCCCTGATATATAAGCAGATGTACGAGGACTATAAGAAGGGCATTATTTGAGCCTGGCAGAAGAAACCGCAGTTCGCTGCCCTTTTTCGAAAGGAGTGGTAATCATGGCCAAATATATTTATCCAGCCATATTTACCTTGGAAGGTAACACCTATAACGTAGCGGCTCCCGACTTGCCAGGGTGCTTTACCTGTGGCGAAACGCTCATCGATGCTGTAGATATGGCACGAGATGCCATATCTATGTGGCTTTGTGACGCTGAAAACAAAAATGAAACAATTCTGGAACCAAGCGATCCGAAAAAGATAGTTTGCGAATCAAACAGTTTTATCGATTTAATTGATGTTGACACTACAGAGTATCGGCGTAAAAATGATAACCGCGCAGTTAAAAAATCATTAAGTATTCCAAGCTGATTGAATGCTAAAGTTGAAAAGGCCGGTGTGAATTTCTCACAAATACTGCAAAATGCTTTAAAAAACTAGATAGCTAAGGCTAGAGTTGTGTGCGATGGGAAATGAGGATAAGTTATGGATTTTATTTTAAAAATCATAATTAGTTACTATTCACAGCCCTATTTAA
>DIEU01000038.1 GCA_002418775.1 Firmicutes bacterium UBA5766 | reverse complement strand
TGGCGATGGGCGCAGGCCGTATCGCCGCCAAATCCATCCATGAATATTTAACGAATAAGTTATGCACTTGCGGGATACCTATGGATAACTTGTTATAATAAGGATTTAGGTAAGAATATCATCACTTTGAATATTGCTTTGGATGAAAAATTAATAATAGGGCGCATGCAGGAGAAAAAACCACTCCCACGAAGATAACGTTGAATTTTACGGGGGGGAGGGGTGAAAATGGGATTGCAGTAAATTTACGAGATTGGTAAAATTACTCCGGACTATTCCCTGGGTGAGTAGGCAGATTTTTCTGGAAGGGGATTAAAAAAACGCCCCTAAGTTTGCCTGAAGGTGGTCTACCTTGAGCAAGCGGTTTCTTGTTAACCCAGAGCGGGATTTTTAAACTGCGAGGGGTACCCACCTGGAAACTGGCCTTTCTGGTGGTAGATGGCCTGATCGCCCGGTGTTCATCTTGCCTCCAGATGATTGGGTTTTACACTCAGGAGCTGGGGGTGAGCATGGACCGCTGGTACTTCAACAAGGATTTTCTTTGGACACTGGAGGGTTTATCCTATGATTGGGTGACCAAGGTCAAGCGGAACACCGTGCTTTACCGACTGGAACGGAGTAAAAAAAGACCGGCACAATCGGGTTAACGCCCGGCAGCTCTTAAAGCAGTACTACCCTTTCCTGGCGATAAGGAAAAAAGGTCTGGTTTATTTGAGCATTCCCAGTCATAAAGGAAACATGAGAGCGGATCTTTCTCTCAAGGCATTGGCAAACTGAGGATAGTCAAAGATTCTGATCTTGTTGGCATTGAGAAACGATGTCATGCCGCCGGCGAAACACCATCCTGGGAGGGTACCCTGGATAACCAGCCGGTCATAGCAGGAGACGACTCCAGATATCTGTTCTTTGTAAAGTTCTGGGAGTAACATTTGTTTGCCTCCATGCTGAGATTATTTTCTGATATATTTCAGCAATGAACGAAGAAGAGATTCAGCAGCTAGAAGCTGAACGAGTTTTAGAATGAAAATATCTAAGGGGTGAAAAGGTTGGCAGAATTTACACCTGAACAAGAAATGTTTCGTGATATGGTTCGTCGAATCGCAAATGAAAAGATTGCTCCTCTAGCCGAAGAAATTGAGGTGAAAGGGCATTATCCAGATGAATTAATTGTTCTTTTGCGAGAACAAGGTCTATTCGGTATCCCTATTCCGGAAGAATATGGCGGCGCGGGTCACGGTATACTCACCTCCTGTCTGGTAACAGAGGAACTGGCGAAAGTTTGCAGCAACTCAGCCATGATAATTGCGAACCAGGAACTGGGGGTTACTCCTATACTGCTTGCTGGTAATGCGGAACAAAAGGCAAAATACTTGCCTCTTATTGCCTCTGGAGAGAATCGCATTTCTTTTGCCTTAACTGAACCGGAAGCCGGTTCGGATGTGAGCGGTATCCGCACCAAAGCTAAGCGCGACGGAAATGAATATATTATTAACGGTGCAAAACGGTTCATTTCATGTGCCGATGTGGCGGACCTGATATGTGTGTTTGTTAAAACCAATTCCGATGCTGGACACCGGGGAATAAGCGCGATTGTTGTCGATGCCCATTCCCCCGGGATCACCATCGGAAAACGCGAAGATAAAATGGGGTTCCGGGGGTTTAACGCCTGTGAAATCTATTTTGATGACGTCCACGTGCCGGCAGAAAATTTGTTATCTGGCGAAGGACAGGGCTTTAGGCTGGCCATGCAAACTTTGGACAAGACCCGGCCAATCGTCGGGTCAATGGGATTGGGTTTAGCTGACGGGTGTCTGAATTATGCGATCAAATACAGTAAAGAAAGAGTTCAGTTTGGTCGACCCATCTCCAACTTACAGGGATTGCAGTTTATGATGGCCGATATGGCTATCTTAGTTGAAGCCTCCCGGCAACTTATTTACAGGGCGGCAAGGGCCGCTGACACCGGCGATCCCGAAGCAGCCAAACTCGCAGCCATGTCCAAATGCCTCGCCACCGATACCGCCATGCGGGTGTCTACCGATGCCGTTCAAATACTTGGCGGGTCAGGGTATATGCGTGATTATCCCCTGGAAAGACGTATGCGCGAGGCAAAGCTACTACAAATTGTTGAGGGCACCAATCAGATTCAACGTGTTGTAATTGCGAGCAAGCTCCTCGCCTGAGCATTAAAAGCTCCCTGCCTTGAATAACTCAGGCAGGGAGCAACTTTTGTGCGCCCGGCATGGCCGCTTATCTATAGGGTGAGAGTCCCGAACGATGAAGGTAGCAGTAACCGTTAGCTTAACCTGGCATAGCCGGAACCAAAAGGTTTTTAATATTCCATGCTGAAATATATCAGAAAATAATCTCAACATGGACGCAAACAAATGTTACTCACAGAACGTTACAAAGAACAGATAGCTGAAGTCGTCTCCTGCTATGACCGGCTGGTTATCCAGGGTACCCTCCCAGGATGGTGTTTCGCAGGCGGCATGACGTCGTTTCTTAAGGCCAACAATTTACCGGGAGGGGGAACAAAAAGAAAATGGTCTTTAGTGAAATTCTTTTGGAAAAAAATGAACAATATATTACAACAATTACTATGAACCGGCCACAGTTCCTGAACGCCTTAACACTGACCATGCTGGAAGAATTGCACCAGGCTTTTCAGAAGTGCCAGGAAGATAAAGAAGTCCGCGCTTTGATTATTACCGGTGCGGGGAGGGGCTTTTGCGCAGGTGCAGATTTGAAGAAATCGCTCGGGGAGGCTACGGAAGTTAGGGATCAGTGGGAAATGGTTAGGAGCTTTGACCGCCTGATTTTGCGGATGCGCGATCTGGACAAGCCGGTGATATCTGCCGTTAACGGAGTAGCAGTAGGCGGTGGCGCCTGCATGGCAATTGCTTCAGATATGGTGATAGCTGCAAAAGGAGCTCAGTTTGGATTTGTTTTTCCGCGCGTGGGGCTTTCTGGAGCAGACCTTGGCGCGACTTATTTTTTGCCCCGTTTGATTGGTCTGGTCAAAGCGAATGAGTTATTGTTTACGGGAGAAACGATTACCGCGGAAGAGGCAGCCCAGATGGGAATGATTAATCGAGTTGTACCTCCGGAAGAGCTTTTACCTAACGCCCTTGTTTTGGCGAGAAAAATTGCCGGCAACTCCCCAATCGGAATGGCCATCACCAAGATGGCTATTAATAAAGGACTGGCCCTGGATGTGAGCACGGACCTTGAGTTTGAAGCCTATTTGCAGAGTTTATGTATGCAAAGCGAAGATTTTCAAGAAGGCTTGCGCTCCTTCCAGGAAAAGCGGCCTCCTCTTTATTCGGGACGCTGAAATAATTTTTAGAAACTGTAGTAGAGAATAATACTACAGTTCCACAAAAAAATATTTTGACGAAATCCTGTGTTTGTCCTTGACAAATTCCTGTCCCTCTTATATCATAAAAACGTGAATTAAAGCAGAAAAATAAGAGGAGGAGGTTGAAGAGAGTCAAGGATCTTCAGCGAAGACCAAGAAAAATAATGGGGAGTAAAAGCGACAATATTTTATCTTTAAGGAGTTACCCCGCGCGAAGCGTGACGTGATGAATGAAAATGGATAAGAATTATTTTCAGAGGAGGTCTCCATGAATACCAAGGAGAAGAATAAAGTTCCATTAATTGAAGACATGTTCAAATGGCCGTCTGATGAACCAAGAATTATTGCAAGCAGATGCAAAAAGTGTGGTACAGTATCATTTCCAAAGCTTACGTTTTGTCAAAATCCGAGTTGCGAAAAAAAGAGGGAAAACATAGAAGTTATAGAGCTTAGTAATAAAGGAAAACTTTACTCTTATACGGTGCAGCGATATAAACCACCGGAGCCTTTTAGATACGAACCGTATAAGCCATATGGAATCGGGATGGTAGATTTTCCAGAAGGCATCAGAATATGGGGAATGATTACCAGGATGGATAATCTGAAAATAGGAATGAATGTTAAGACTACCGCAGGAAAGCTATATGAAGATGAAGAAAACGAATATTTAACCTGGATGTGGGAGCCGGTTGATTAAAATAGTATTAGCAAGTAGTTATTTTAGCCTGTGTCTTTTATAGTTTAAAAGAAGGATTAATGAAGAATATATTTATATTATTTCTGATATATTCATCTATTGCAATGGTTTATGCCCTACCGTTTTGGGGGTAAAATTAAAAAAAGCAGGGCAAGAAAAGGCTTTACCGGAGGCTCGTGAGAGTTTCCGAGGATCTGCAGTTTATTTTATTGAGGAGGTAAATATGAAAAATAGAGAGGTTGCGATAATCGGTTGTGGATTGCATCCATGGGGTAGGTTTCCGGAAAAATCTCAACCTGAATTGGCCGTAGAGGCAATCAACATGGCTCTTGAGAAGGCTAATATGGATTGGAGGGAGATAGAATTTATAGCGGCCGGCTCACCCCTGTGGGTTTATGACGGCGAAGGGGTTAACAACTGTTTAAGCGGAACAGCAATTGAAAGACAAATGGGGAATATAGGGGTGCCTGTAGTCAGCACAGCAAATGCCTGCGCTACAGGAACGGCTACTTTGATGGTAGCTTGTATGGCAGTTGCATCTGGAGAATTTGACGTAGCTATTGCTGTAGCTGCCGATAAATCAGCTATGGGATTCTTCAGGCCACAATCCAGGAATTCTAGATATGATCCTGATTATCAGCGCTTTGTAATGACCGGGTACACCAACCCTACTTACTGGGGAGTAGAAACAAAAAGGAGAATGGAAGAAGTAGGAACAACGGAAGAAGATCTGGCCCTAATCAAGGTATTAGTAAGCAAGGCCGGTGCTAAAAACCCATATGCAAGGTATAAAAAAGTCTTTACGATGGAAGAGGTTCTTAATTCACCGATGGTATGTGATCCTTTGCGTTTATATGAGATTTGCTCAACCAGTGACGGAGCGGGAGCTGTTATTGTGACTTCACTGGATAAAGCTAAAAAGTATACGGATAAACCAGTAATCGTAGAAGGAGTAACTATTGGAACCGGCTCGTTTGGCGATCAAAGCCTTCCTCTTTATATGTTAAGCGCATTCCCCAGGCCGGGTGTTCCTACGTTAACCGAGAGTAGAAACGCGATTGCCAGAACTTATAAAATGGCAAGAGAACAATACAATAGAAGATGTCCTGAGGATATCGATGTAATCGAGTTGCCAGACAATACTTCTTGGCATTATCTTGTTTATCTTGATTGCATATTGGATTTAAAACCTGGCGAAGCGGAAGAAATGATTAGAAGAGGAGATACAGATCCAATTGACGGTAAAATACCGGTATGCCCTAGCGGGGGACTAGCTAGTTGTGGTGAATCTGTTGCAGCTCAGGGATTATATCAAGTAAAATCGGCCGTAGACCAGTTAAAAGGCGAGGCGGGCGAAAGCCAGGTAAAAAAAGACGTTAAAGTGGCCCTTGCCCAAACGTACGGATATGCGGGAAATAATGCTGCCTGCCTGTTGAGCAGGGGATGGTAGTTTAGGATTATCTGTTCACAACGAGTTGTAAGTAAAAATTAAAAGAACAGGGTGATGTCTTAAAAACATCACCCTGATTAGATTATAAAACTACCTTTATTTACTTATCCACGGTTTTCCCGCCGGTAAAATATCCTTTCCCCACAGATCCAGGAAAATATTATGAGCCATAACATACCAGGCTAGCAGAGCGCAGATTATTAAATCCCAACCGGCGACATTAGTCCAAAGATCTTTCGACGGTGTAAAGTGCGCCAAATCAAGAAAAACAAAGCCGGCTAAAAGAAATAAAAACACGAAGGCCAACATGCTGTTGGTTCTCATTGAACCAATCCACATGATAAAAGTGTAGATCGTCCACATAAACAAAAAACAGCCAACATCAGCTGTGGAAGCCTTGTATATTCCGTAGAAGTTGCCTATATAAATAAAGCCCAGACTGATCCAGAATGCGCCGTACGATGAGAACGCGCAATAGCCGAAGTTATTTCCTGTTTTATGCTCTTGAAAGCCTGCGATCATCTGCATTATGCCACCGAAAATCAACCCTACCCAAACCACCGGTCCAATACCGCACCAGCCCAGGTTGTGAAACTGGAGCAATAAAGTTGTTCCGCCGAAGCCAGCCAGACCGACAACAGCAGGATTTCCTAATTTTTCTGCCATAAAATTTGCCTCCTTCTTGTTTTAAATAATTAATAATTAAACGTTTACACTTTTAATAGCTTCTCTTATCTCATCTATGGAGGCGCCTTCTTCAATTGTAGATATATCACCTACATCCTTGCCCATAAGAAGAGCCTTCATTACCCGGCGCATGATTTTGCCGCTTCTTGTCTTGGGTAAGGCAGTAATGAATTGTACGCTTCCAATAACTACAATGGGACCCATTGTTTTGCGCACATGAGCGATCAGTTCTTTTTTTAATTCTTCTGACGGCGTATAGCCCTGTCTTAGCACGACAAAAGCGCTGGCTACCTCGCCTCTTAGCTCATCAGGGACGCCGGCAACACCGGCTTCTACTACTGCCGGGTGTGATATTAAAGCGCTTTCAATTTCTATTGTACCTATGCGATGAGCGGCTATTTTGATAACTTCATCAGAGCGTCCGGCAAACCAGATATAGCCATCCTCGTCTAAATGCGCAGCGTCACCTAAATAATAGGATTTCATTGTGACTGGGGTTTTCTCCCAATATTCGTTTTTATATCTTTCCGGTTCTTTCCATAAAGTCGAAACAAGTCCCGGGAAAGGCTTTTTTAGTAAGACAATACCTTTTTCTCCATAACCTAAAGGTTGACCGTCTTTTTCGTTGACAACATCGGCATCTACTCCGGGTACCGGTATACCGGCGGAACCGGGTTTAATAGGTATCATCCCCAGGCCATAAGGATTGGCAAATACCGGGCCGGCAGTTTCTGTCTGCCACATATGGTCGATAACAGGTATTTTATCTTCAAAAACTTCTTTTTGCAGCCATTCCCAGGCAGGCGGGTTCAACACCTCGCCGGCGCAAAAGATTCTTTTTATGGAACTGAGATCATGTTTACGAGCCTGCTCTGCTCCAATTCTCATAAGGGCCCTTACGCCGGTTGGCGATAACCATAAGGCCGTAGCCTTGTTGCGGGCGGCAATCTCCCACCACATATCCTGCCGGGGATAGTCGGGTGTACCGTCAAATATAACGTTTGTGCAACCGCATAGCAGTGGCCCGTATACATTATAGCTATGTCCCACGATCCAGCCGATGTCTGAAGTGCAGAACCAAATGTCATCTTCTTTCAAGTCATAAATCCATTTCGCCATGCAATAAACCCAAACCTGATATCCGCCATGTTTATGCACAGTCACCTTTGGTTTAGCCGTTGTTCCGGAAGTGGGCAGTAAGAACAGAGGTTCATTGGCTTCCATGAGCTCTACTTCTGCTTCTATTCCTTCTCCGAGGGCTAGAAATTGATCCCATGTCATGTCTCTATTTTTTTTCATGGGAGCTTCAGCCTGGCCTTCAGTTTTTAAAACAATTACCTTCTCAACGATGCCCGGGCATTTATCAAGAGCGTCGTCTATAATTGTCTTGAGTTCAACGGGTTTACCACGGCGCAAGGCTCCATCCTGAGCGAACATAAACCTGGCGCCGGTAATTTCAATGCGATCGGCTACAGCACCGGCTGAAAAACCGGCAAAAATAGCTACATGAATTGCACCAATCCGTGCGCAAGCGAGTAAAGTGACCACCGATTCAATTCCCATAGGCATATAAACAGCCACCCGGTCTCCTTTTTTAACCCCTAGACCTTTTAGCGCTGCCGCATATTTTTTAACCAGATCGAGCAGTTGGGCATATGTCACTACGCGCACCTGCCCTGTCTCTCCTGATTCAGCTACGATAGCGGCTCTACCGCCTCTTCCAGTTTTTACCTTGTAATCTACGCAATTATAGCTAATATTTGTAAGACCACCAGAAAACCATTCAAAAGTTGGGTAATCGCTTTTAAATACTATGTCCCACTTTTTGAACCAATGAATATCCGGGGCAGCATTATTGACCGCTTCTTCCCAGAAACCATCAGGGTCATTTTTAGACCAGTCTAAAAAACTTTTAACGTGAGGGGGGATCATGCTATTCACTTTGTTCAAAATATTAAACCTCCTTCTTTTTCTATTGTGATAATTATAGACAAACACCATTGTCAGGATAGAAATATTTTATTTAAGATACCAGAGTCCCCCCTTTCTAGAGTATATTAGTGGCTGTGGGCAGTGTGAACAACTCTTTAGCGTTATCCAAGGCTTGTGGTCAACCTGCAA
>DIEU01000016.1 GCA_002418775.1 Firmicutes bacterium UBA5766 | reverse complement strand
CTTCAAGAACCGTCCCCTTGTGTTACTTGTGTTAGCGTCCCCTTGTGTTAGGTGGGTGCCTGCTTGCTTGCTCTTGCCTACTTACTGGGGGGTTGGAAAATGAAAGGCTCGGGGAGGAGTTTACCAACTGTTTTAACTATGTAATCGCCGTTTTTTGAGCAGATGTAGATTTTTAGATCCGATCCGAATTCGGACAAGACCTGGCGGCAGGCGCCGCAGGGAGAGCAGAAACCTTCCAGATCTGAAATGACCGCCATTGCGGCAAACTGCCTTTCGCCTTCGCTGAAAGCCTTGTAGAAGGCCACTCTCTCCGCGCAGACAGTCAGGCCGTAAGACGCATTTTCAATATTGCAGCCTTTGAAAAGGCGGCCCTGGGCTGTCAGCAGGGCGGCGCCCACACGGAGTCCGGAGTATGGGGCGTAGGCAGCCTCTTTGGCGGCGCGGGCCGTATTGATCATTTTTTCCACGGGGAAATCCATCGCCGGCAGTTTGATCAAGCAACATTCCACCCCAGTTTTTTCAGGATCTCTTTCTCGGATGAGCGCATGGCGGCTTCTTCTTCGTCGGTCATGTGATCGTAACCAAGCAGGTGCAGGACACCATGCACTACCAGGCAGGCAACCTCCTGCTCAAGGCTGTGGCCCTGCTCGACGGCCTGCTTTTCAGCCACAGCAAGGGCGACAACCACGTCCCCCAGGATGAGTTCCTCCTCCATGCCGGCCAGGCTCTCGCCTTCCTGCATGGCAAAGGAAAGCACGTCCGTGGGGCTGTCAATCTGTCTGTACAGATTGTTTAAATACTGCATATATTCTTCGGAAACGAAGACGACGCTCACTTCAGCCAGGTCGCTGATTTTCTCCCGGGACAGGACCTCTCTCACGGCTTCAACAGTAACTCTGACCAGTTCTTCCTCGTTATCTGCTTCTGGCTCTAAAAAACTGTTTACGTACACCGGCACTTTTTGCTTTTCTCCCTTCCGCTTCCTTTTCCTTGCTTAAATCGGGGTACTCAATACGGGCATGGAAGATTCCGCTTAAAACCTGTATGAAAGCCGACGCGATCACGTCTAGATTCTTGAAAGTCAGGTCGCACTCGTCAAGCTGCCCGTCTAAAAGCTTGTCTTTGACGATCCTGTGGACCATGCCTTCCATCCTGTTGTAAGTGCGGTTTTGCAGGGAACGCACAGCGGCTTCTACGGAATCAGCCAGCATGACAAGAGCTGCCTCCCTGGTCTGCGGCTTGGGGCCGTCATAGCGGAACTCTTCCTCGGTCACACTTTCGTTCTGCCCGTTCTCCAGGGCTTTATGGTAAAAGTACGTGCAAAGGCCGCTTCCGTGATGCTGTTCAATAATATTGATTATATCTTCGGGGAGTTTGTACTCCCTGGCCAGTTCAACACCGTCCTTGACGTGAAAAGTCAGGATCAGGGTGCTTAAAGTAGGCGCGATTTTATCGTGGGGGTTGTCGGTGTTCATCTGGTTCTCTATAAAAAAGTACGGCCTTTTCAATTTGCCCACATCATGGTAATACGCTCCGACCCTGGTCAGCAGGCTGTCCCCGCCAATCGCCTCGGCGGCAGCTTCGGCGAGGTTTCCGACCAGTATGCTGTGGTGATATGTGCCCGGCGCCTCTGTAAGCAAGCGCTTTAAAAGGGGGTTTCCCGGATAGGACAGTTCCAAAAGGCGTACTGAGGAAGTAATCCTGAAAGTGCTTTCAAGATAGGGAAGTATTCCGATGGTCAGAATTGAGGAGATGATGCCGTTGGTTATTCCAAAAAGAGCGGCTGAAGCGATCACTATCCCCAGCGGGGTGGATGAGGACAGCTCCATCACACCGATTGCGCAGATGCTGGCCAGGCCGGTATATAAGCCTGCCCTGGTCAAATCCCCGCTCTTGCTCAGTTTGCTTACGCTGTAGATTCCGGTTAGCCCGCTGATCATTCCTACAATGCCAAACCGCAGCTGGCCGTTGGACATCAACATCAGCAGGAACGAAAGGATGGCAACAATCAGCACGCCAAGACGCGAGTCCAGCAGGATGGCAATCAGCATTCCAGCCGCGGCAACAGGCGCCATATAGCCGAAAAGTGCGCCAAACTCCGGCCACTGGGTGCTGTTAACGGCAACTATGGCCTTGGCCAGAGCGATAACCAGTATTACAATCAGGGCCAGCAGGTACAGATGCCCGGCGCTTTGATAGATTTCTTTATTCTGCTGGAACAAATAGAACAGGACCACTACCATTAGGAGAATAACAAGCAAAGCGTTGCCAAAAAGCGTCCTCCAGGGAAAAGAGCTCCTGGTCAGGCCCAGCGCCTCAAGTTTGGCCATTTGGTCAGCCCGGACAATTTCCCCTGCCCCAATTATTTTTTCACCCTTTATAATAGTAACCTGCTGGATGGGCACTGTTTTTTTAGCCGCCTCCCTGAGCAGGCTCGTCTTCTCAACATTCAAAAAGGTATTGGGCCTGAGGTATTTCTTCATCAGTAAAACACCGAGTTCTTCGTAAGGCTTTTTCAAACCAAGCCGCCTTATTTTTACCTCGATAACGCTTTTTGTATCCTCAAGATTAACCTGTGTAATTCCCTGCTCGGAGTCCATAGCCTGGGAAATCAGTCCGTTTACCCCTTGCTCGGTCGACTGCAGTTCCTTCTGGGAAGGCGCGGCAAGCGAGGCAAGCGTTTCATCGGACAGATTGTTTGCCGGCAGCAGCTTGCGCAGCCTGTTCAGGCGATCCTGCAGACCGGCGGAAGTATCGGCCTGGATTTTTTTCACTTCCGCCAGCGCTCCCGCTATGTCGTTCTGGACAGACCCGCTGACTAAAGCGTCCCTGTCGTACTGGCTGCGCACAGCGGAAGCAGCCTGCTCCTGCAGGCTTTCCGTTTTTGCCTGGTCAATAAAGACTATGTTCCGTGGAGCAAAAATGTCTTTTGTGGAAACCTGTCCCTCGCTCAGACTGACCCGGTGAGGAACTATTTCGATGGAAAGCAGCAAGGTAGTCAGGGCAAAAAATAAGAAAGCAGCAATACCCCGGCGTGTTTGCCGCTGTTTGAGTAAATATGTAATCAGCGCCGCTGCCCTCTTAAAGATGGTAGCAAGCATAGAAAAGCTTCCTCCAGTGTCATTAAGCCTTCCAGGTTCGTGCTACGGTTCCCTTTTTACTTCTTCATCCGGTCCAGGTTCTTCGTAAGCCTTGATAATTTCCTGAACCAGCGTTTCTAATGCTTCCTGTACCTTTTCCTTCATTAAGGTTCTTCGTAAGCCTTGATAATTTCCTGAACCAGCGGATGTCTTACTATATCTTCCCCTCCCAAATAATGAAAGGATATACCTTCGATATGAGCCAGAATTCTTTGCACGTGAACCAAACCGGAAATCTGCCCTCTGGGCAGATCTATCTGGGTGATGTCCCCCGTAATTACAGCTCTGGACCCGTAGCCAAGACGGGTTAAGAACATCTTCATCTGCTCCCTGGTGGTATTTTGCGCCTCATCTAAAATAATAAAGGCATCCTCCAGAGTCCGGCCGCGCATATACGCCAGGGGAGCAATTTCAATTGTATGGCGTTCGATGTATTTCTGGGTATTTTCAAAACCCAGGATATCGTAAAGGCTGTCGTAAAGCGGCCTCAAGTAGGGATCGACCTTTTCCTGCAGGTCGCCGGGCAGAAATCCAAGCTTTTCTCCCGCTTCGACTGCCGGCCTTGTTAATACAAGCTTGCTCACCTTTTTATTGCGCAGTGAACTTATGGCCATTACTACAGCCAGGTATGTTTTACCGGTGCCGGCGGGACCGATTGAAAAGACAATATCGTTCTCCCGAATGCATTTGAGGTACTGTTTCTGGCCCAGGGTTTTCGGTTTGACCTGTTTTCCACGGGCTGTAACCAGAACGACCTCCCGGGCAAGACTGGTGAGAGCGTCATGCGACCCTGAACGGACAGACCTTGCTACATAACCAACATCATGGAGGGTTACCGGACTCCCCGCCTGGTGATAGTCCTCAAGCTGATCGAACACTTCCCGGGTCTGGCTGATCTGCTCCGGTTTGCCGACAACGACCAGTTCCCCGCCCTGTGTCATCAGGCGTACGCCAAGTATGCGCTCGATCAAAGATAAGTTTTCATCCTGATTGCCAAAGATTTCAGCGGCCGACCCTATGTCTTTTAAAACTATTTTGGCCTGTGCGTTTTCCGCCAATTTGTCCCTCCATGCTATCTTCCTGTTACGGCACAAACCGCCTGGTTAAACCGATCTCTTCCTCTGTTTCAATAAAGGCCCTCATCCGGACCAGATCTTCCGTCTGATTGACGATTACTTCTTCCAGCCTTTTATTCAGTATTACAGCTCCTGCGGGCAGTTGCTTCTTTATCCCGTCCAGCGCCTGGGCGCCGGCCAGATCCCTGGCCTGCTCCCGTGTTCTATGCAGGCTGTATCCTTTTATTTCATAATATTTTACTGTTATGAATTCGACGGGTATACTATAATTCCTCCAATGAGGAGCCCTTTTTACTAAACTGCCCCCTGTTTTATAAGATGTAAAGGGGATACTTCGGGGACCAGTAAGAATTATTTCCCTGCCGCCGATTTTCATGCAAACCCTGGTAATAACCTGCCCGGTATACTTCCTGCCTTTTTCAATCAAAGATGCTTCACCGTAACTTTCATACCAGCACCGGGCGCGGATAGAACCCTTTGCGTTGACAAAAGTCTGTTTTTGGGGAGGTTTTTTAGCCGCCTGATCAGAAGGCGCCTTCTTATCCGGATCTTCCGGGGGAAGGATAATACCCGAGATCAATACCTGACCTTCCACCACTGCATCACCTTCCTTGACAACGGGATCACCCTGAAAAACCAGTACATCCTCCACAAGACCGCTTTTTTTAGCAACCACGTGAGCCGGCCCGTTATAGGGCTCTTGTGCCTGCGTCTTTTCGACGACTTCTATGACGGCTCTGGTTCCTTTAATTTCGATGCCTACCCAGGACACCAAGGGCAGTTGATCCTGAATGCTCTTTTCCACTGCGCCGATATTTACGGCCCGCCTCGGAACGCCGCGTTCAAGCCCCGCTTTTGCAGCCGCCTGTAAAATATCTGCAACCTTAATATTCCGGCTGCCGGTAACCTGAACAAACCAAACGAAAGAACTGAAGATATAAAGAGCGGTCAGGAAAAAAATGCAGCCCAGGACCATGGACTTGCGTTTATTAAAATAGGAGAGGAGAAAAGGCAACCCTGCGCGTTTTTTTATTTTGAACCTGCACCCTGACTTGCGGGCGATTGTTCTTAATTTTTTAACCGCCTTTACCCTGACGTTCAAAACAACCTCGTTTTCTCTTTTTATCTGCGCATCCCAGATAGATACACCCTGTTTTGTCGCCAGGTTGATGAATCTCTCAACAGCTCCGCTGACGGTTATCGTTACATAACCGGCCAGGTAGTTATTCATCTTCTGTAAAAACATGCTACCAAATCCTTTTCCATGACCTATTTTTCAAAAACCAGGCTTTTTATCCCGCCTTCGACGTAGATTTCCTCGGGTAGAACATTGCGCAGTTTCAGGTCTGATCCCTTGATGATAATTTCACCGCCGGAAGTTGAAATTGAAATCTCTTCGGAATTATATTTTGTAATTCCCCTGTGATTTTCAACAACCATCTGCGCGCTGCCGAGCATGACGATCCTGGGAAGATCCATCATCACATCACCAGGCAGATCAAGGAGATCGGATATCTGCTGCTTTAGCTTTTTTTGAAAATCCACAGCTTTTATCACACCTTTCGTCATAAATACAGCTAATAAACACAAGTGGATGACACAAGGGGACGTTTCTCTTGTGTCACTCGTCCTAGATGACACAAGGGGACGTTTCTCTTGTGTCACTCGTCCTAAACAAACGTACCGTTATACCGGCTGCAAGAGAAGGCTGCCTACAGGCAAATCCGCTCCGTGTTCCAGTAAACCGTCAATGATCTGCGCCTCATTGATCACACCTTTCGGCTGCCACTGTTCGTTGACAACCATGATGAGGTGGAAACGCCTCGGTAAAAAAGGGCGGACTATCTCACCAAGAGTCAAGCTTTCGACTGCAACGACCAACTCGGCGGGGAGCATTCCAAGGCTTGTTAATTCTTCTTTCTTTTTGATCAGATGGCGCATAAACAGGTAAGCGGCCATCCTTTTTTCCTTTGTCGCAGCGTAAAAAAGAAAAAGACCTGTAAAAAGAATATCCAGCCCGCTGAAATGAAAGGCAATGCCGAAAAGACTGAAAATAATTGCGCTTACCGCCCAAAGCTGGCCGAAACCGGCCGCCCTCCTGGTTGCTTCGCGAATCCCGACCCTTAAGGCCAGGTAAGCCCTGTAGACCCGCCCTCCGTCTAACGGCAAGGCAGGAAGCAAATTAAAGGATGCAATCAAAAGGTTACACTGTAAAAAAAACGATCCCAGCTGCTCATCCCAGATGTTATAGTTTTTCAGCGCAAGGCCCAGGGCTGCCATGCAAAGATTGCTCAAAGGACCGGCTGAAGCCACCATAACCTCCTTGAAGGGATCCATGACCAGATCTTGCCCCATCCGGGTTACTCCGCCAAAAGGCAGCAGTTCTACCTCCCCAACAGGAACATTGAGCCGTCTCGCCACATAAACATGAGCCATTTCGTGGACCAGTACGACCGCGAAAGCTATAAGACCTTTTGCCATAACCCCGGCGATAAAAAAAAGACCCAGGACAGCCAGGAAAAACACGTTCAGATAAAGCTCAACGCCTAAAATACGTCCTATCCTCATCTGGAATGACCCCTTTTCACTCAGCCTTCAGGTATGGCGCCGGATCGACCAGTTTGCTTTTTATCCTCAACTCAAAATGCAGCCCGCCGCCGGACACGTCTCCCAGAGTTCCCACCGTCCCCAGTTCCTGGCCCCTGGTTATGTTTGCCCCTTCCGTTACAGGAACCGGGTCGCTCAGGCAGGCATAAAGAGTGTACAGTCCCTGGCCGTGCGACAGTACTACATAAGATCCGATAGTTGGGTCGTAGTCAAGGCGAGTAACCTTCCCCGACCAGGCCGCCTTAACCGTAGTCCCCGGTTCGGCGGCAATATCGATTCCCGGGTGGAACCTTTCCAGATTATCCAGTGAGTCCTCGGACCAGCCGAAGCCCCTGACCACCTTTCCCGAGACAGGCACAACCATAGCCACGCTTTGATTGTCTTTGCCCATTACTTCCTCTACTGCGGGAGGACGGGCCCGGCTGATAACCTGTATGACAGACTGGGCGGCTTTTTCCAACTGGGGCTGAACACCCCAATCGGTTGTCAGTACATAGCTTAATTCCTGACGCAGGTCAATCCCGGCAGTATTGAAGTCCCTTACCGCTAAAAGAAGAGCCAGGATGACCAGCGCCGCCCCAAGCCGGTAAAATGTTTTTCTGGCGAATCCCCTGCCCGTTTCCTCACGGGGATACTGGGGCCAGGCCCGGTATGGATCCCTGGCACGGTTAAAAGTAATCAGCCGCTTGCTCCTATTCCAGCGCATAATAAATCCCCTCCTGGTAAAAATTATATTTTCCTGAGGGGACAAATATGACAAGCTATTCCATTTTGAGCAGACAACCATGCTATTGAAGCGGTACCGGCTAGATGAAAATTCATCAATAAAAGGAAGGCAATGCCTTAAGTGCGGTTTTGAGCCTTAATTCAAAGAACGAATAAACCTGAGGATAGGCGAGGGAAGTGTTGGAGGCGCGTAAACGATAAAAAGCGTCATTGTTTACAGGTGAGTGATATTGCTTAAGTGCCGCTGCAGCGCCCGGTGAAGCTTCTGCTGCAGGATCGCGGTGCGAAACCAGCGGCACACTCAAGTTTTCTTGAAAAGACTTTGTGATGTCGGGGATTTAAAGCCCGGTGTATCTAGCGCCTATTATGCCGCCTTTGCAGCGCCGCCTGGTACTGTCTGAAACGAGCCGTTGGTGTTGCCGGCACGGAGCACCTGAGCGGACAGTAACAACGACACCCTGAGGAGAACATGAGCACATAGATAGTTGACCTCCCTAATGAAAGCTAACTCAAGTTAGTTTTCGGAGCAGGTTCAACATATGGTAGTCATAATTTAGAAGTAAATAAGTCAATTTAGTAAATAAGTCAAGCCTGACCCCCTGCTTTATTTAATGACCCCCTGCTTTATTTAAAAGAGAATTTTTTCCTTCTCAGGTAGATATTCAAAAGCAGGCCGAGGGCCATCATGCACATCAGCAGGCTGCTTCCGCCATAGCTTACAAAGGGCAGGGGAATACCTGTAACGGGCATTATCCCGGTAGTCATCCCAATATTCGTAAATACCTGGAAGAACAGCATGGATACAATACCGATCGCCAGCAGGGTTCCCGTCAGATCGCGGGCTAAGGTTGCTATCTGAATGCCCCTGCAGAGGACAAAGAAAAACAACCCCAGGATAACCAAAGCCCCGATGAATCCAAATTCTTCACCCACCACGGAAAAAACAAAATCCGTGTGTCTGACCGGTAAAAAGGTAAGGTGGCTCTGGGTTCCTTCCAACAGCCCTTTGCCGGCGAATCCCCCGGAGCCGATGGCAATCAGCGACTGCCAGACATGATAGCCTGCGCCAAGCAGGTCACTGCGGGGGTTTAAAAATATAAACAGACGCGTCATCTGGTACTCTTTGAAAGTGTATTTATGAAGCTTTTCGTGGAGTGCGTGGGTAGTTTGGTTCTTTTCGGCAAGCTCCAGGTAACTCTTGTTCAGTTCCTGCCCGGCGGAAGTATTTGCCGTAATCCGTACCTCTTGCTCAAGTAAGGATAACTGCTCTTTTTGTTGTAGATCAAGGTTGTGCAGGGAAAGGTGAATGAAAAACAAGCCGGCTACAAGCGCCAGACCAACCCCAAGCAGCCATAAAAGGATGGACGGCTTTGCCCCGGCAAAAAACATCATGCAGAACATAATAAAGACAAAAACCAGGGCAGTTCCAAGATCAGGCTGCATGAGTACGAACAGTATAGGTATGCCGAAGTAAATAAAACAGGGCAGAAGGTCCCTGAAACGATCCAGGTTTCCCTGCCTTTTTACTAAAAAGCCGGAAAAGGACATAATCATCAGGAACTTAGAGAACTCGGAAGGCTGAAAGGTATGCGTACCCAGTTGAATCCACCGCTGGGCGCCAAGGGCGGAATGGCCCATAATAGTCACAGTTCCCAGGAGTATGAGAGTGATGGCATAATAATAGCGGGTATATTTCATGAGATCTTCATAGGGCAGGTAGGCTATTGCCCCCATTAAAAAAATGCCCAGGACAAACCAGAGCATCTGCTGGAATACATATTGGTAATCAAGATGCAGCAAACGGGCAAGCACATTTAAGTTCTTGAACTGACTGAATGAGTCATCCTTGTATTCAAGAGTAGCGCTGCCAATCATAATCAGACCAAGCAGAACCAATGCGACAACTGCCATGATCAGGGGATAGTCAAGACCTTTGAGGGTTCTCCCCAGGCTCATGATAACCACCTTTAAATTTCAAGTTCTAAGTTAAGTGGAAGCCAATTCACCGTTTAAACGTTTCATACCCCGGACAGGAATGTTGGCAACCAGGGCTACCTGGTTATCGCTGGTTTCCAGAAAAACCTCCAAAGCCTGTTCATCAATTTCCAGATATGTCGAGATAACCTTGATCAACTCATTCTTTAAAAGATGCAACAATTCCGGGGATACGCTGGTCCGGTCATGCACCAGAACCAGGCGGAGCCTTTCCTTGGCTATGTTTTTACTGCCGCCAGAATCTTTACCAAATAATTTAGCCAAAAATTCAAACAACCTTATACACCCCCGTCATGCTTTACTTTAAACCTATAAAACGGCGCAGCCTGGTGAGCAGCCCGTCCCCGTCAAGTTCCATCAAAGGCACATTTTCGCCTTTTAAACGCCGCACAATATTGCGAAAAGCCTGGCCGGATTTCGCCCGTTCATCGCTTAGAACGGTTTCACCCTTGTTGGTGCTGATAACTACCATTTCGTCCTCCGGGATAATACCTAAAAGCTCAATCGCCAATATATCGATAATATCTTCCATGCTCATCATGTCCCCGTGGCGGACCATCTTGGGCCGCAGCCGGTTGATGATCAGGGCGGGCTTTCTCAGCTCCGAAGCCTCCAGCAGCCCGATCACGCGGTCTGCGTCCCGCACTGCGGACATCTCCGGGGTGGTCACCACGATTGCTTTCTGAGCGCCTGCAACAGCATTGCGGAAGCCCTGCTCTATACCGGCCGGGCAGTCGATCAGCACATACTCAAACTCCTTCAGCAGATCTTCGCAGAGTTGTTTCATCTGGTCCGGATTGACGGCGGTTTTATCCTTGGTCTGCGCCGCCGGCAGGAGATAAAGCCCTTCATAGCGCTTGTCTTTGATCAGCGCCTGTCTTAAACGGCATTTACCATCTATTACATCGGTGAGATCATAAACAATCCGGTTTTCCAAACCGAGCAGTACATCCAGGTTGCGCAGCCCAATATCTGCGTCAATCAGGACAACCTGGTGGCCCATTGACGCCAGGCCGGTGCCCAGGTTGGCGGTAGTTGTAGTTTTCCCTACCCCTCCCTTGCCAGAAGTGATTACAATTACCTCACCCATTGACGGTCTTACCTCCTCAAGTTAAGTATCTGTCAGTTTCTCTCTAGGGAATTTGCCGTTCACTTCCGGACTGGAAAGTGTCTATGGTAACGACATTGTCTTTAATGCGGGCTATTTCCGGCTGGTCGGGCGCTGCCGACCCATCCTCAGGAGGACGGGTGATATGGTTGGCAATTCTGAGCTGGGTTGGCTGCAAACGAAAGGCAATTACTACAGCCTGTTCATCTCCGTCAGCGCCTGCATGCACCATGCCCCGCAGGGACCCAAAGACTATCACGTGGCCGAAGGCTTTGACCTCGGCGCCGGGGTTAACATCGCCAAGGATGACTACGTTGCCGCTAAAATTAACCTTTTGCCCCGAACGAAGCGTCCTTCTGATCAGTATAGTATTATCATCAATTAAATTACCCTGATCGATAAACTGCAAAAAAATCTCTCCCCAGATTAAGGACAGAAATATATATTCTACAATACGGGAACCAAATCCTTCTATGAAAGCCAAAATATATAGGCTGTTATTTCTGCACTTTAAAAAATTCATCAATTATCTGACGCGCTACAGGCCCGGAAATCCCGCTTCCCTTGCCGCCGTATCCGAGTACTACCGAAACGGCGATTTTTGGTTCGTCAAAAGGCGCAAAAGCCACGAAAAGAGCGTTTGTGTTCCCAGTTGGATCACCAACCTCGGCAGTGCCTGTCTTGGCCGCAACCTGGTACGGCGCCCCCGCGAAGACACCGGCCGCAGTGCCTGACGGCGGCAGGGTGACCATATGCATCCCTTCCCGGATAACCTCCATAGTTTCGGGAGAAACATTCACCTCGCGAACCATGTTGGGGGAAAACTGCTGAACAACCTTCCCGTCCGGGCTGATAATTTTTTGAACCAAATACGGTTGCATGACTCTTCCGTCGTTGGCAATCATGGCGACGTAATTGGCCAGCTGAAGGGCGGTAAATTTATTATCCTGCTGGCCGATGGCCATATCCATGCTGTCGTATTCATGCCACTGAGACTCCCAGGCGTTGCCCTTCCAGACTTCCTTTTTGCGTTCAGGAGAGGCTATCTGCCCGCTTTCCTCACCGGGCAGGTCGATACCCGTCTTCTCCCCGAGGCCAAATTCTTTGGCATACTTGACCATCGGGGCAGGCCCCATAATGGCGCCAAAGCGATAGAAGAAAACGTCACAGGAGTACATGAGCGCTTTTCTCAGATCGACTTCCCCGTGCGCTTTCCAGTCCTTCTTATACTTGTAAAAACCCGTACAGAAAATTTTGGTCGCAGGATCAATGATCTTACCTTCCAAAAGCGCTGCCGAGGTCACCATTTTAAACGTTGAACCGGGGGTATAAACATCTTCGACAGCATGGTTCTTCAAAGCGCCCTGGCTGCTCACTTTATTGTAATCTTCGGCTGATAAGGTGCGAGTAAATATTGCCGGATCGTAGGAAGGAAAACTGGCCATGGCGAGCACCTCACCGGTCTGGACATTTAAAACAACCGCCGCGCCGTTGATTGATTTTCCCTTCGGTATCTTCGCATATCCTAATTCTTTGGCCATCTGCGCCCCCTGGGCAAGGGCATCCTGAGCCACTTGCTGGAGCCGGCTGTCAATGGTTAAAACCAGTTTATTTCCAGGCGCCGGTGATTTAACACCCAGGTAGCGGACCGGCCGTCCCAGGGCATCCACCTCAACCACCCGGCCGCCGTCCTGCCCGCGCAGAAAGTATTCGTACTGGGATTCCAGGCCAGTCTGCCCGAAGTTGTCCCCGGCCTCATAACCGTTGTCTTTGTTCTTCTCCAGCTGGCGCTGGTCGATCTCCCTGACAAAACCGACTGTCTGGGCGAGCAGATCTTTTAAAGGATAGTCCCGGATCGGCTGGATGTCTATAAAAACACCGGGCAGGTCAAGGCGGTTTTCTTCAAGCCTGGTTACTGCTTCATAAGATATTCCCACGCTCACTTTTACAGGTTCATAAAGCTTCAGGCTCTGCGCCTGCATTTTCTTGTCTATATCTTCTTTGATTCCGTCAGCGCTCCACCCTTTGTAGATATCCTCACCGACTAAAAGTTGGGCAAGCCTCTCAATTACTTTCGAGGTGTCTTTTGATCCCAGGTAGGCAACGGAAACGGTATAAACCGGCTTGTTGCCGACTATGCGTATGCCGTTCCGGTCAACCATTTCACCCCTTGGAGCGGTGATCGCAATCAGCCTCTGGTGGTTTAAACGTGCTTTGGTCTGATACTCCTCGGACTCAATAAGCTGAAGAAAAACAAGCCGGGTGATGAGTACCAAAAAAGCCCCAATTAAAAGGGCTGCATAAATACGCATTTTTTTATCCATGCTTTTACGGTCCATAGAAATTTTGTCCGCTCCAATCAGTCAAAAAGCATCTTCGGATGGTAAAATAACTTGATCAGGAGGGCAACCAGTGTATTGTATATCGCCCCGGGAATAATGATCCCGACCAGGGCCAGCCACGGTGAGACAAAAACGCCGGAAAAAGCCAGCAGCAGATATTGAAACACGCCCGCAGCCATTGAAACTGCCAGTGTAACAACAGTAACTCTGATGCCGCTGTTCAGGTAGAGTCCTGTTTTGGCCTCGCCCCCGAGGTATCCGGAGGCGGCAAGCACCAGGGCATTAAGGCCAAAGTAACCGCCTGTAGAAATATCAACAAGAAGACCGGCTGCAAACCCCCATAGGGCTCCGTTTTTTGAGCCCTGACGGAAAGAGTTGAAGATAACTACAAGCAAAACGAGGTCGGGTTTAACGCCGGCTACCCGGAAATAATCAAGAACAGTCACCTGAAGAGTTAAAACAGCAAGTATAGTTATCAGCAGCCACAAACCCTGCTTCATAAGCGCAAGCTCCTATACTCTATCATGAACTGGTTTTTTGAACGACGTATACTTCTTCCAGGCGGTTAAAATCAACAAACGGCTGTATCACAGCAGTATAAAAAAGCCCTGACGGATCACTGCCGGAACTTTTGATCTTCCCGATAGGGAGCCCCTTTGGGAAAAAACTGCCCGCTCCCGCGGTTACTATAACTTGATCGGGGTGAATTACGGTGTCATAAGGAATATTAATCATGCGCAGACCTCCGGCGCCCCCGCCGGTACCCTCTACCAGTCCGGGTGAGCGCGTTTGCTGGACCAGCCCGCTGACTGCGCTGCGCGGGTCGGTAATCAACAGCGCCTGGGCTGTATTTTTACTTACTTTAATTACCCTGCCCACCAGTCCTTCGGGAACCACCACAGCCATATTCGTTCTGATACCCTGTCTGGAACCCTTTCCCAGGTTGATTGTATCAAACCAGTTTCCGGGATCCCGGCTGATTACAGCGGCAACGGTTACCGGAGAGTAGGTGTAAGAAACCACGGAGGACTGGTAATCAAGCATTTTTTTTAATCGTTCGTTTTCCAGGCGAAACTCTTCCAGCTTCCTGACCTCTCCCTGGAGCTCGGACACTTCTTCCGTCAGTTCCCGGACATGCCTGGAGGAGGCCAGCAATGAGAGAGGAAAGGTTAAAGCTCCTTTTCCCCAATTACCTACCGCAATGAATATTTTGTGAATGGGAGCGCAAGCGTCCCTTAAGGCTCCTTCTATAGAAGGAGAAGATACTTCTCTTAAAACTGTTCCTTTGAGCATTAACAAAACTATGATTACAGCTAAGACTAAAAGAACAACTCTTCCGCCCGCTTTCTTCGACATTCAATGGCACCTAACCTGACGAGTATTTTTTAGGGCTGATCAATACACGCTTTAGAATATCTATGTTTTCAAGGACGCGTCCCGTTCCCCTGGCAACACAAAGCAGGGGTTCATCAGCAAGGTGAACGGGCATTCCTGTTTGTTCACTGACTAATAAATCCAAACCTCTTAAAAGGGACCCGCCTCCGGCCATGATAATACCGCGATCCATAACATCTGCGGCAAGTTCCGGGGGGGTCTGTTCAAGAGTATTCTTAATGGCATCAAGGATAGCGGTAACCGGCTCGGACAAAGCCCGGTAGATTTCCTCGGCGGTGATCCGTACAGTCTTGGGCAGTCCGGTGATCAGGTCCCTGCCCCGGACTTCATAGTCACCCGAATCCTCCATGAGATAGGCCGTGCCGATGCCGATTTTTATTTCTTCGGCGGTACGCTCGCCAATCAATAAGTTGTATGCTTTTTTAACATGCAGGATAATTGCCTCGTCCATTTCGTCGCCGGCAATCCGGATGGAGCAACTGGTTACAATTCCGCCCAGGGAAATAATGGCCACTTCTGTTGTGCCGCCTCCGATATCGACGATCATGTTGCCCATCGGTTCATGAACCGGCAGGTCCGCCCCGATGGCCGCCGCCATCGGTTCTTCAACAAGGTAAACTTCCCTGGCGCCCGCCTGGATTGCCGCCTCACGCACCGCCCGTTCCTCTACCGGCGTTACCCCCGAAGGAACGGAGACAACGACTCGCGGGCGCACAAAAAATGTTCTCTTCCTCAACGCCTTGTCGATAAAATGTTTGATCATGCTCTGGGTAACGTCGAAATCGGCAATCACACCGTCTTTCATGGGCCTGATGGCAACAATATTTCCGGGTGTGCGCCCGATCATCTGCCTGGCCTCCTCGCCGACCGCCAGAACCTTGTTGCTGTCCTTTTCAATGGCGACAACAGAAGGCTCCCTGAGTATGATACCCCTTCCCTTGACATAAACCAGGGAATTGGCTGTGCCGAGATCTATCCCCATATCTTTGGAAAATAATCCGATCCGCAACTTGTTCCCTCCTCTAAATTCCCCGCAAGACCTACATTAACCCTTTGGCCTTAAGACTGACAAACCTGTTGTCCCCCACAATAAGGTGGTCCAGAATTTCAATACCTATTATACCGCCGGCTTCAAGCAGGCGTTTCGTGATCCCTATATCCTCCTGGCTCGGCGCCGGATCCCCGCTGGGATGATTATGGACTAAAATCATGGCCGCGGCGCTTCGCTTGATTGCGTTCTTAAACAATTCCCGCGGGTGAACCATGGAGGAGTTTAATGTGCCGATTGAGATAACTTCCCTGCCGATCAACTGGTGCTTTGTATTGAGCAGCAGCGCCCTGAACTGTTCGCGGTCCAGGCTGCGCATCTCCTCCATCACCAGACCTGCCGCATCTTCAGGATGTCTGATTACCGCCCGGTCATCCGCCTTCTCTTCCACAACCCGCCTGCCAAGTTCCAGGGCTGCTTTAACCTGGGCGGCTTTGGCCGGGCCTATGCCTTTTATACTGCTTAATTCCTCTATACTGGCCTGAAGCAGTTCCCTGAAACTCCGGAAATGGTTTAAAACAACCGACGCCAGCTGCAGAACACTTCCCCCGGCTGATCCTGTGCGCAGCAATATGGCCAGCAGTTCAACATCGCTCAGGGCCTGTACGCCTTCTTTAAACAGACGTTCGCGAGGCCTCATGTTGGCGGGCATTTCCTTGATCTTCAGGTGATATTTTATAGTTTCCAATCTTCATCCTCTCAGATTCAGAAAGTTAACTCCAAAAGCCTTCAGCATTCCGTCCAGGTGGGCTAAAGGCAGGCCGACAACATTGAAATAACAGCCGATGACGCCTTCAATAAAAATAGCCGCCAGCCCCTGGATAGCATACGCTCCTGCCTTACCGGCCGGTTCACCTGTAGCTGCGTAAGCTTTAATCTCTTTTGCGGTAAGGGTGCGGAACCTGACCAGGGTTTTTTCGAAATCGACCAGCATATTGCCGGACGGTTTTTCAACAATGGCCACACCAGTATAAACTTCATGCTGCCTGCCCCGTAAAAGAAAGAGCATCTGCTCCGCTTCCGCCTGTGTGGCAGGCTTGCCCAGTATCTGTCCGCCGCAGTAGACAACCGTATCCGCGCCAATGATCAGCCCGTCGGCAACTTTTTCCGCCGCCGCTAGAGCCTTGCGCTGCGCCAGTTCCTGTACCAACAATCGGGGAGGCGTCTGTTCGGATATCTCCGCTTCATCAATCTCATGCTCAAGAACAGAAAAAGGTACACCCAACTGCTCCAATAAATTTTGTCTGCGGGGTGAAGAAGAGGCCAGATACAGCATGATATCCCCCATTACAGGCGGCGGTAGAGCAGGAAACCTAAAATTAAACCCAGGACAGTTAAAATTCCGAAATCAAAAGTAAGTCCAAAAGTCAGCTTGAGAAAATGCAGATTAAGTGTTGCCGGACTGATTCCCAGTGTACCGACAGCTTTCAGGAAGTTTAACCCCCGCGGGAGCACTGAAGCCACTGCATCTCCGATAAGTCCGCCCATAAGTAAAAGCAATACAAGAAGAAATGGGCTTTTATATTGTTTTTTAAATGATTTAGTCATAGTTTATACAAAAAAATATAATTTTTTACAGTTTATCACCTTTTCCAGCAGGTGACAAGCTCGTTTTAGTTAATTAAAAAAACCGGAATGCCTGCCATGTAGCGGTTTTCCATGACAGGCATTCTAATATAACATAATTTACCTAATTTTACAGGACATGATGCAACTTTGCAGACTGATATAAGTTGTCTGGCTTTGTAAAAAAATTTACCCCCCTTATATTTCTTCTTTGCCTTCGGAACCGAAAACGACTCCCTGAACATTTACATTGACTTCTTTAACTTTTAAGCCGGTCATGTTTTGAACAACGTCTTTTACTTTTAATTGAACTTCGGAAGCTACTTCCGATATTTTTTTCCCAAATTCAACAATGATAAAAAGATCTATGGCGGCTTCTTTTTCTCCTACTTCAACTTTTACACCCTTGGAAAGGTTTTTGCGACCCAGTTTTTCGGCGATTCCGCCGACTATGCCGCCGCTCATGCCAGCCACCCCGGGAACATCGCTGGCGGCAAGGCCTGCAATAATCCTGACCACGTCGTCGGCAATTTTGATTACCCCACCCTGTTCTTTCACGATCACATCTTTTTGTTCTTCCATTTACCAGATAACCCCCCTTTATAGGAATCGTTAGTTTTTATAGTTTCCTCTGTCTACGCTTGCGAAGTTAGCCGACGGGTTCGGGTCGAAAGGTAACCCTACTCCTTCAATGAAGAAGATTCACCCCGGGAAAAATAGGTCCTCCGCTTCTTTTACCAAAGAATTCAGCGTTAATTAATTGTAAATCTGCTAAAATAATATCATGAAGTTAACATATTGTAAATATGAAAATTATTGAAGGATTAGTTACCCATAATCCTGACCGTCAGCTCCACCTCTACCGGCGCCCCCAGGGGAAGTTCGGTAACTCCTACCGCGCTGCGCACATGGCGCCCCGCCTCGCCAAAAAGCGCCAGCAGCAGCTCAGACGCTCCGTTTAAAACAAGGTGCTGCTCCTTGAAACCGTAGGCGCTGTTTACATACCCGGTAACCTTAATTACCCTTTCTATTCTGTTTAACTCTCCGATTACCGCTTTGACGGCGCCCAGGCAGTTAAGGATGCAGGCCCGGGCTGCCTCGTAACCCTGTTCAACCCCAAGTTCGCGCCCGAGCTTTCCTTTATAAAGCAAAGATCCTTCTACAAAAGGAAGCTGCCCGGAAGTATAGACAAATTCACCGCTGAAAACCGCCGGCACGTAAGCCGCTACCGGAATTGGCACAGACGGGCAGGTAAGACCCATTTCTTTCAACTTCTCTTCCGGTATCAAATTAAATCCTCCCTCTTAGATTTATCAGTAAGTATTCAGTGGGCCCGGGCACGGCATTGTTATCGCTCACTCCGATGCTCCGTGCCGACAGCAGCTCGTCTCGCTTCGGACCGGACTAGCAGCGCTGCAAAGACGGCTTCACCGTTGGTTTCGCGCCGCTGTCCGGTTATCCTCGCTTCGCCGGCTGTTGTTACCGGCGCTTCGCAAGTCGTTCGCTTTTAACAACGTCGTGCCCTTTGGACGGTTTTACTTAATACTTACATTGATCAGAACTTCCCTGGCTTCGGCCACCATATACAGGGACCCCGTAAAGCAGATAATCTCACCGGAACCGGCCAGTTCAAAACTCTTTAACACGGCCTCTTTTACAGACTCAATTGCATAGACGCGGCAAGCATACCGGCCGGCCTCCTCAGCAACATAAAGCCAGTCGCCCGCCCTTGGACTGTCCGGCCTGGTAACTATCACCGCGCTGGCTCCGGAGGCAAGTTCCCCCACAACCAGGGAGCGCTGCTTGTCCTGTAGGATCCCTATAACCAGAATTACCCCCCGCCCCGGAAAATAATCCTTCAAAGTCCTGCGTAATTCTTGCGCTCCTGCGTAATTGTGGGCCCCGTCCAGAACAACCGGAGGGTCTATGTGGAAGATCTCGAACCGGGCAGGCCATTTTACTTTAGACAGCCCCTGGAAAACGGCTTCCTTATTTACTGCATAGCCTTCCCGGGAAAGCAGTTCCACTGCTGCAACGGCTGCCGCGGCGTTGGCCAGTTGGTGTCTGCCCAGCAGGTTAAGACAAAGGTTGTTATAGTTATCCCGCAAACCGCGTATTGAAAAACGCTGTCCTTCCAGTGTGCCATTCCCGTCTGCGGACCAGAAGACGAACCCCTCCTGAGAAGGTTCTCCAGATCCTTCCCGTACTATAATCAGCTGGGAATCCTTTCTGAGACATTCGGCCCGGATTACATCCAGGGCTTCTCCCTCTTCCTGGGCGGTAACTGTTGGGACACCATTTTTGACAATCCCCGCTTTTACTTCGGCAATCTCCTTTACGGTGTTGCCCAGCCTGTCCAGGTGATCCAGCGAAACGTTGGTGATTACCGAAACCAAAGGTTTGATGACATTGGTCGAATCGATTTTACCCCCAAGACCTACCTCCAGAATCAGAAAGTCAACACTTTCCTCGCAAAAGTACTGGAAAGCCAGGGCGGTGCAAACTTCAAACTCCGTCGGGCTTTCAAAGCCATCCTCAATCATAGCCTCCAGATGAGGACGGATTAGATCAAGCAGCCCGGCCAGGCGTTCAGGAGCAATTTCTTCCCCGTTGGTAGTATACCTCTCGACATATGAGCTCAGGTGGGGAGATGAGAATGCGCCCGCCCTGTAACCGGCCTCCTTCAGGATTGAAGAAACCATGGCCAGCGTCGAGCCTTTCCCGTTTGTTCCGCCAATGTGGACGACCTTAAGGGTCAGGTGGGGATCTCCCAGCCTTCGCAACAGCTCGGTAATCCGGTCAAGGCCCAGGTTGATGCCGAACCTGGTCAGGTTTTGCAGGTAGCCGACGGCCTGGTCGTAATCCATTTTAACTCCTTTAAACACAAGGGGAAGGTTCTTGAAGGGTTCAATCGGAAGTTTTGCGCTTAAAAAGGCTCAAATATCAGGTACTA
>DIEU01000078.1 GCA_002418775.1 Firmicutes bacterium UBA5766 | reverse complement strand
TTTGGGACTGGAAAGTCCATCCCCTCAGAAACGCTGAGGGATACAGGTGAAAGTGTTCGCCCTTCGATAGGTCTCATAACCCTTTTGACGAAGTTTACGGGGTGAGCTGCTTGAGGGAAAACCTCATGAGCAGTTCTTATGGGGAGGGGCTGGAAACGGGTCGGTAAACGACACCGCGCCAGTCCTTTACCCGACAAATCGGTTTTGGAAATTTGAATTTCTTTGCTTATCCATTTTGAATATGTGCTGTATACTCCTGCCAACATGACAACGCAATTTACTGGAGCAATCTGGGCCTTGATCGCATTGTATAGCTGCGTATCGTTGTTGGCTGAATGAACAGGGTCGTCTTTCGGCACCGAGTAGTTGGTCCATGAGAAATTCGGGTATTCTTTGAAGAATTTTACGAGCTTCTCATAGGCATCTCCATAAGTCCATGAATGACTAATAAACAACCTGTAGGTTTTTAGACTTGGCATTTTATCCTCCTTACAGTATTATTTGTCGGTGGCTAACTACTATTTATATGGTTTCCAGATAAACCCGTACTCAGGTTTTGCTTCCAGATAACACGCTGTCGCATCTTTACGACAACACACGTTATTCCAATGAATTAGGGGCACAAATGCCGGAACTCCGTTTCTTATAAAGGCGAAACAAATCCGGCGGCGTTACGGTGTTCAATCAGTTGAGCAACAGCATATTCTAACCTTCGCCCCGACCTGGACTTTGGTAAGGCTGTTTACATTAAGCCCGCCCATTTCCAATGTAACATCGCCAAGGCTCCGATAATTTTTAAAATGGATTTTGGTGATCATATCTATACATCTCTTGAAAGGTTGGTTTTTTCCCCATTATACCAGATTCCGTAGGGGCCGACTTCTAATACAGCACCTGCCCGGACCGTGGAGCCCGGGACCCAACATATTCCCGACCGTCTTACAGCCCGACCTGCGCCTCGCCCCGTCGACATACCTGATCCGTCGGTCCATTCACGACCGATTACCGGTTCCAAATCCCCATTTGCTTCCACTCCGGCAACCAGGCAGTGCGCTAAAAGAGGAGTCTCATCCGCCAGGGTTCTTAATTTCAAAACATCATTTTCCAGATCTATTGCCCAGTTATTCCAAAGTATATTATCAGCCACAGGCCTGCAGTATTCATTTCTTAATTGCAGCCTGCCAAAACCATAGCGGCGTTCTCCGCCGACAGACAAATCACTTAAAATCTTGCACAACTGGAGCTCTCCGGATTGCCAGCCCACACGGAGGTCTTTGTAAACAGCGTCTTTTTTGGCGAACAGGAATCCGGTAAATAAAACCGGTTTGGAACCATCCGTTTTCCAGCAGGGATTGATATATTCCACCTCGTGCAAGCTCCCCTCCGTCGCGGCGCTCGTAGCGCCTGAAATAGCGGTTCCGGCAATGGAGCCAATGCATTTGAATTCTAATTCCCCCTGCTGCAAACCACCGTATATCCACCCTTTTTCACTATTAAATTCAGGCAAATACGGGGTTTCGGGATCAACTGACGGATAAAAATAACTGAAGATAATATTCTCGCGGACAAAATTACCGGCATCACTATAATCTAAAGGAGCGACCAGACTCGCCAGCCGCTCCGTCGCCGCGCCCCAGAAATTTCTGCCCGGTATGTAGCAGCGTGTTAGCTGGGTGTTGCCGAGGGTGCGAAAACCAATATGGACCGGCGACCGGACCTGATAAACAATTCGCCAGCATTCCCACGCCATTTATTTATCACCACCCGGGCCGGCTTTTAAATGGTAACGGGCATATACCAGAACGCGCTCGATCAGGTCTTTGGCAAAAAAGAGGCGGTCAAATTCCGAACACAACTTCCTCAAACCGGCAAAAAGGTCTTCGCCCGGCTTCAACAGGGCAACCGGCTCTTTTTCCAAGAGGGAGCGGCACTGCCCGGCAACTTCTTTTTTTATAAAATCGGGCTCTGCCTCCTGGTAGAGAAAAAAAGCATAAAGGCCATTTTCCTGAAGAATGCCCAGGGATTTGGTGACGTGGTTTTCCGCCTGGCGGACAATTTTTGACCGTTTGTCTTCCGGGGCCCCGTTTTTTATCACAATATCAGCAATAGCCTGCCCGAATTTTGCTGCATATATATCCAGGTTTTGTTTTCGCATTTTATTGCCCACCCCCGTTAACCGTAGAAATTACCCGCATTCGCCCCATACCCCTGGTGTTCATACCGCCGATGCCCAGCCACTGCATATAATCAGCCGCTTCGTATATTTTCTCCTTTAGCTCTTCTTTTAAAAAGGAAGGTTTTTGCCCGTCAGGCGGTACCCTGAATAAAGAAGGATCGTTGGTGGTCACTTCGCATTGCATTACCGCGGTGCGGGGAATCGCTTCGTATGTAAAGAGAGCGTGCTCCCTGGCCGCCCCCGTCCCGGGATCAATCGAAACCGACGTGCGGACTTCTAAATTATCATTTACGATATGAGAAAACAGGTTGTCCGGTACCAGCACCGTGCGGCTCAAAATACGCTGAGGTATACATGATTTTAATGCCTCCGGCAATTCAAACGCCTTTCCGTCCACCTGCAATAATAGCCAACCCAGGTTCAACCTGTCCCCCGCCTGAAGCTTCATTTCCGCGGCAACCCTAATCAGGCCTTCTTCTTCAATAGATTCCTCCACTGTCGCGCCTGCCGCCGTCAAAGAAGCGGCACAAGCAACCCAAACCGGGCCGTGAAAGGAGTAAACCGGGAAAAATAAAAGGTGGGCGTCTGAAATCTGGATCAGCCCCTGAAAACTGCTTCTTAAGCGCGAAAATCCAAAGGCCATACATACCGGACAATCATTTTTTCCGCAGTGGACCGCTCCGACGGCCTCCCCCGGTCCGTCCGGCGCCTGCCCCTGGCCGGCGCAATCAGGAAACTTGTCGTTGCGGAGGGCCATAAAAGACCGGAGCGCGCCGCTCAAGCTGGTCCCAGGAATCTTGGGCAAATTAGTGCCGGGCTCCCGGACGATGGTGTTATCCACCCGGCCCAGCCGGTAACCGCCCGTCCCTATGTGAACCGGATCAATGGCCAGCAGGATATACCTTTCGAATAGAAAGCGCTTTTCCATTTATCTATCCCCCCTGATATTTCTTTTCTCCACCTGATAAAAAAGTTCAAACCAGTTGTAAAAAAGTCCCGACAGGACGGACTTCTTTAGAAAATTTTGCTCTTCGGGGGACAGTTCGCCAAATTCTTTCCGGACGACCGCCCCCGCAAAATTCTCGTAAATCGACCAGGCTTCACAGTCCCTTGGGACATCTTCTAAACGCCATTCTTTAAATTTCGCCAGTAAAAGGGTGTGCACGTTTCTGAGGCGCGTATCGGTTATATCCGGCAGCCGTTTAATTGTTTCTTCAAGCTTTTCTATGAGCTTTAAATGGCGCACATCTAACGGGCGCAGCCCGGGGCTCTGACATATCCGCTTCCCTTCACGTTCCAGCCGCAAGTCGAACCTTCTCGCCGTGCTGTCCAGAAATTCAAAATCGAACTTCCCGGTCAGGATTTTCAACTGATTTCCTTTTTTTAAGCCGCCTGCCGGTACGGGATCATATTCTTTCCCATCCCACAGGGTTACCTGGTCCGGCTTCTTAGAGTCCTGGACAACAGGAAGACTTATATAATAAATGTCGTCCTTGTTCATTTCACCGGTTTCGTTGTTTCCCAGCGCGCAGTCAATCTTAAAGGATATATCGTCTTCAGTCGCCCCGTCTATCTTTAGCTTAAGGCAAACAAACCTTTCTTTTTTTACCGGTTCTTCTACAACCTCCGCACGCCGGAGCCGGTTCGACTCTCCGCGCAGGTAATTCTGCATGGCCAGCGCCCCACGCAGCGTCAAGGACAGGGGAAACCTGGCCGGCGAGTAAACAATGCCCAAACTGAGGGGCAGTTTGCCCAGTGCTTTTGAGAAAGTCCGTTCAAAGGAATCCAGCGCATCCGCCGCGAGCTTTCTTGCCGGCCTGGCCGGCACAAGTAATACAAGAAAGTTTTTCCCTCTTGACACTTCGGCGAAAGGGATATACTTCTGGAATTCCACATTTTCAACGGTTGCCTTGAACCATGGCGCGCCGGGCCTGTCCAGCCGTAATTTTAGAGGTTGTTCTAGTTCCTTAAGCCATTGAGACTTGTTTTTAACGCGGGTTACCGTCAGCCACGCCCCGTTTTTGTCCAGGTATAATATTGCGCCTCCGGGCCGTTCTGTAAGATAAAATTGTCCCTGCTCAATCGGCAGGGATTCATTTTCCGGTTTCAAATCAAGCTTCAACCGTTCGCATTCACCCAGTTCTTCTTTAATTTCCCCGGTCAACTGGTTAAAATAATCATCCGCGGCGGCCCACAAGCGCCTGACGCGCTCATAGGACAGTGTCTTTGTTTTAGAATCCCCATTTTTCAGTTGAAATCTATGAAGTTGCAGCATGTTCTTTTCTGTCAACCACTGCTCCAGCGGAACTTCAATACAGAGGACGGCAAGCCTGTTTGTTTCCGTGTCGGCAATTTCATCAACCCAGACCGTGCCTTCTCCCTGCCGGCGCCCTGTCTGACCGGCTTCCCTCAGCCTGCCGCAAAGTCCACAGAGGTTTTTGCTGCGCGACCCGCTTTTCCCTTCAACAGGGAGCAAACCACATAAAGGACATGCTTCTGCCCGTTCTTGTGCTTTGCTCCACAACTCACTGATCACGCCGAGATGCCACGAATTCGCCGGCACGCTCCGCCCGCGGGATTCGCCGAGAACTTCGGGGAGGACGTCAAATATCCGCTGGGTTTTGCGGATTTCAAAAACATATGGAAGCAGGAGCTTATCTTTACAAAATTCCTTTAATTTATCATCAAGAAATTCTCTTATTTCCCTTTCCCCTTCACCTTCCGCAAACTGAACCGGCAAGAGGAAACACGAAAGGCCCGGTTCGCGGTAAATCTCGTTGCCTGCCGCGTAATCCACTTCTAAAACTTGCTGAAGCAGATCCTGAATCTCTTGCAAAGCAGATAAACGTCCTTGTAAATCACCAATTTTTTCAACCTGGGCAAAAATTTTTACCATATCGAAATTTACGATAAAAACAGTAAAAACATCATTGGGCTGAGAAGGATTTTGAGTTTTTAAATTCTCACCCAAAATCTTTTGTGCCCATAAGACCTTGAACATTGTTGCAGTGGAATGAGCATGATCCCACAAATCAATGTCGTTAGCCGGCCTCTGAGTGTCTGCAATACTTTTTCCTTCGTAAAAAGCACAGCTAACTTCCTTAATAATTTTTTCTCTAATACATGCGGAATTTTTTAATTTATTCCATATCAAGTTTATTGTTTCCAGAGATTGATACAATTGTTTTCTTACTTTATCCATCTCAGCAATATCAATCTCACACTCTGCTCCAAAGGGTGAAGCGTTAAATACAAATTTACCAGACTGAATATCATCCGCCCATTGTCGATCTCCGGTAGCACTTAACCTGTCAGCGAGAATAATGGTCTTCGCTAAATCACTATGCTTCTTAAAATCGACTTTTTTTCCATTAACATAACCATGATGGACAGTTAGTATATCATAACCATCGGCGCCATCAGGCTCCAAATGCTCATGTAAAAAAGAGAAAATAGTCTTCCCGGTATGAGTTGATTTTTCGTCTAATGACAAGATATTACTATGATCATAATTCTTTGCAGTTTCTATTCCCATTTGTTTTTCTAAAAAAATCGAATTCAACTTTCCTAAATCATGAATATATGCTGCAATTTCACCAAGTAAAATTTTATCCTTATTATCTTTCAGTTGTTTCAAATAATCAGTCATTTGAAATCACCACCGGCAGGCCAGATTTTCCCGGCAAGTTCATGTAATTCGGTGAGCTTTTTAAATGCATGGACAGTTACCTTCCGTTCAGCCGGAACGGCCTTAACCATGTCGCTCTCGAAATGCATACGGTACTCATCCCAGGCCCGCTTGGCCTCCATGTAACGCTTCAACCAGGACTTGCTCCATTCTCGGGCAACAACTTTCTTGTTGCGCTTATTTTTATCATATACAGGAAAGTTCCCTTCGCTGTCCATCCAACTGCGGCATATCTCCGGAGTGGAGCGGCCTCGATTTTCCGCTGCCGCTTCAGCCTCCGCTTGCAACTCCGGTCGCAAATGAATTTCAACCTTTCCTGGAGGCGATCCTTCTTCAAAAGACAACTGATCATCTGCAGCGCCGTATCCGGCTGTTTTCCTGGCGGAAAACCCGTAAGTGAGCATCATATCAGAAATGCCGTTAAATAAAACTTCCATGTCTTCTTTAACTTGCCTTTTAAAATCGCTCGTGCCCGGAAGAACTCCGTTGAGTGCCATGTGCGGCACGTACAGCAAGGCAAACCTGCCCTTTTCGCCCTCCGGAACGCATTCGAAATAGATGGGGTTCGTCCCTGCCTTTGTCCTGCGATCATGCGGGTTGATCACTTCCCAACGAATATTTGTAAAAAAAGTTGGGTAAAAAAAGACCCTGCCCTGAACCAACTCCTCCGTCCCTTCTTTTTCCGGGCCGCCCAGCAGCCTGACTAAAACCGGATCGCCGTCCTCTTTGCCCTGGCCGATCCTGATAGCGTTGCGCAGGTGACCTTTCCAGGCCGAAGGGGCAATCATGGGAATTTTAAAGACCTTATCCTTGCGCACCGGGTTGTTGGACGGATAAAGAACCTCGTCGTCCCGCGAAATATAAGGTTTTGCCAGCTTAAAAACAAATTGAACGGTAAACGAGCACGACGGCAGCTTTTCCACCTCAGGCAATTTTAACAGGCCCAATTCATGAAAAACTTTGTATTGCTCCCCGGCCGGCTTTGGAAGCCCTTCGATTAGCAACCGGGCTTTTTCCCGGCGGATTTCTTTATAATTATCATCGGTTGCGTCAAGAATGAAGGACGGCACGCAACTGCCCCACTCACAGGCAGCTATATCCCACTCTTTGTTTTCCCATAAATATGCGAGCATGTCATAACTCACCGGTCATCACCCTTTCACCGATAATAATATCATTTATTCCCAGTTCGGCTTTCAAGGCACCCATCGCTATCAGCAGCTCGGCGTCATTCCTGGTGTAGCCCCAGACGCGCCCCCCGCCGGACCGGAAAGAAAATATTTTCTTGCTGTCTCCCACTTTTCCCTTCATAAACGCTTTTATTGTCAGGTCCTGTTTATTTTCAAGTGGTGTGCCGGGCAAAGCTTCAAAAAAACTATTCATTTGATCTTTGTCCAAAAAACTGCCCTTCAAAAAGAAAAAATTGCGCAAATCCGGGTATTCCGGGTCATTTGTCGTGCTTGCCTTATATGTGCCCAAAAACTTTTTGGCCTCTTCTAAAGATGAAGAAACATCCGGTTCCGATAATACTTTAAAAAGCCCGTAATCTTTGACGGCGCTTACCTTTGCCTGCGGCTTAAGAGTTGTTTTCCCGCCAATTGATCCATATTCGGCGGCAATCCTTAAACTTCTGTCCAACAACCAACTCTCCTCTGCTCCAGGCTTCTTCAGCCAGAGAAATTCCAGGTAAAATTCCCGGCCGGCGCGGCACTCAACCGACGCCGGCTTCCCGTCACTATTCAATATCCGCAGGCGGAACTTCCGGCTCCAGCCGGTGCATCCGAATAATTCACAAACGGGGCAGATTTGTTTCTCCCGGGGTATTTCCCGCCCGGATTCATCCTTTTTACCGGGCTCGTAACCACACCCCCCGTCGACGGCGCCGCAGGCAAACCCCCCGAGGCCGCGCACCAGCGCCTCGTACCACCACCGCAATGAACCGGTCAGGCCGGTTTCCCGAAGGATGTTGCCTTTTCTGAGGTCATCATTGGCCGTCCAAATTTCCGTTAAAGCTTTCAATTGAAAAATGCTTTTCAGAACCATACCGAAAAATCACTTCCTCTCTTCCCTGGCCGGAGTATGCGATTATGCAAACCTAGCCCTATAGTTAGCCATGGAGGATTTGCAGATCCGTCAATGACAGGTATCTTGTCAATCAGTCCTTTGTCCTTGAACTCGTTATAGCTCAAATTTCCTATAACTGCTTTAACTTATCTGACTTGTTGCCTGCGGCAATCAGGGCGGCAACGATTGCGCCGACTGAGGTACCGGCAACATTCTCAAACTGATAATTTTTTTCTTCTGTTACAGCAATTGCGCCAACTAGTCCAATGCCTTTAACTCCACCCCCCTCAAAGACCGCATCTACTTTTATCTGTTCGTTTGTCATGATTTTCCTCCTCTACAGGCTTTCCTGGCAAAGGATGTTGTTTTGGCCCAACACACGGCTCAGCGGGAGCCGGATTTATTGGCGATTCGCTGAATTTTATTGTTATGCCAGAAAGGAATTATTTTCAAGGGCTGATCATATTTCGAGTCATTCCGCTGAAATTGTCAGTTCGGCTTCAATAGTGTCCTCATCGGCCTCAACGTCCTCACCTTCTTCAGGAAAATCACCGGCATAGGAAGCTTTTCCAGTCGCGTGCTCGATCAGTGCCAATAGTTGCTTTTGTCGATCTGCCATGAAATCATCAAATCTGTCAAAACGTAGAAACGAAGGGTCAATCAAATGAGACTTGAGATATGTGTCGAGCCTTTCGGGTTCGATTGGTGGAGTGATCTCATTGCCTCTTTGTAGTCTATCAAGGTATTCAGATGGAGCTGAACCGCCAATGATCCGATTAGTGCGGTAGGAAAGTGGAGTCTTGTTGATTATGGAATCATACACATCCGGCTTGATGCTATGTTTTTTGCACCAGTCTTGTGGGAAGATATGATGGATGTCAACATTCTCGCCGAAAAAAACCGTGTGATCAAATCTTTGTCCTGAACGAAAATCTTGAACACCTTCCTTCATCAAGAGCGCATTAACGCCCTTATATGCAGCAGACAAGCGCATACGCATGGTCTTCAATCTGTCATCACGGAACATGGTCTCACTCACTGTTGAAGGTTCGGGGCCCCCTCCCAGCCAAATTGGTACTTCCATGAAATCGCGTGCAATACGTGTGTCGACCGCTGATCCGTAGAGTTCACCGAAAACGCCGTTCCAGTACCATCTTACTAGCTTGGCACGGTTGGCATCATGTTCCCAAGCATCACCGATGTCGGCAAGAATAGCTGCCAGCGGTATAATTTGGGACTGATAGGGAAGATCAAAAATGCGATAGATGTGCAACATGTGAAGGAATTTCGCAGCCTGCACGAATCCTTGCTCTACCTGTGCCTCATATCGCTTGTACGCGTCAAGAGGCAGGTTTAATAGAGCCTGGCGGTTGCCTGTAACCGCTGGCAATTCCTTACCTTTCTTTCCTGCAGCTTCTGCCGCACGTCGCAGGTCGCGTGTATGAAAAAGCGAAATGGCCTGAAGGAAATCAGTGTTGGCAACATTGGCAATGATACCGGTATCTAAACCTGCAGGGCGTAGAGTTTCTGCAAAACGCCGGTGTCGTCCTTTTGCCGAGTCGTCTCCGTACCAATCTTTTCGCAATTCATGGCCTTCGGCAGCATACATTGCGGTAACAAGCTCAAATGCATCAAGAGGCTTGCCCCCAGTATTCACTTTCTCAAAGACAACGCACACAGCTTCCTTGGAAGTCGACCGATCTAAGGCAATCACTGGAACTCGGTAATATTTAAAGTTCTCCAGAATCAAACGTTTAAAAGCACGGAACTCGTCACGAGTGCTCTCGTTCTCATCACCCCGCCAATACTTGTCAAAGCCATCCTGCCACTTGTCCCAATCGAAGACCTCAGAGATCGGGTACATAAGAGAAGCGTATTCCTTCTCGGCTGAAGAAAGATCTATTAAAACTTCACGTCCAAAGTCGGTTCGAACAATGCGATCCTCTGGTACTCCAATGATTGTATCTTCGCGATCCTGTGAAGGATCAAGCGACTTTCGGATGTCGATATAGAACCAGCGTTTTACCTTTTTCTTTTTTGAGGTAACCGTTTCTACGACTTTTCTTCGCAGGGTAGCTTGATAAAGCGAAGTCATGCGTTGCTGTCCATCAAGCAGTAGGGAATAAGGGGATGTCCGTTTTGCCTCAGCAGGTGCGCCTTCAATAGGTCGAGGTTTGAAATTTACATTTCCCCCACTATGTAGAGTCATCAAGGCGCCCACAGGAAAGGCTCGTGAAATCGAAGCGATCAAGCTTTTAATGCGTTCTTCATCCCAAACCCAACTGCGCTGAAAATCAGGTAACTGCAGTACTCCGCAATGGCAGTCATCGAGAAGTTTGTATAGATCAAAAGGGTTTGTTTGGAATGTTGATCCGGCCATAATTTGGTAGCCTCCTTATTAATTTTGGCCTGTGAATAAGCGAGTCATTTCTCTACCACCGGCCAAGTATCTTCAGTGAGAAGTTCAATCCATTAAGAGTCGATGACATTTTTTTCTGGCATTCTACACCATTTAACTGCATCGTAGCCTTAAGGGCCTAACTACTGTTTATATAGTTTCCAGATAAACCCGTACTCAGG
>DIEU01000012.1 GCA_002418775.1 Firmicutes bacterium UBA5766 | reverse complement strand
GATTATTGTTCATTGTAGTGATAACGGGATATATTATATTGACGGTAGTATAACCAACTTTAATAGTACTAATATTGTTTTTGACGGCAGTGCTGTAATAGTGGCCAAAAATGGAATTACCTTGCCTGCAAACCAAACGGTTTCACTTCATGATTCGGATGATTCGCTGGTTATTATTTCCGGGGGTTCTATAGTAGGGGGTTCAGGCAACAACCTTACCGCATTTCTCTGGGCTAGTAGCAGTGTGAACTTTGGCGCAGACAGCACACTTAACGGGGGGGTCATAGCTCAGACTTTTATTACTGGAAGCAGATTGAGGTTAAACCAGGTAGATGTTGGTGAAGAGTTAGGTCTTGAAGTACTCGAATGGCAATAAATAATATCCAAGAAACCCTACAACTGCGAAATTATTGATGGGTTTCTTCGCGTTTTTGAATATTCTAAGTCGTTGTGTCAAATGAAAAATCCTCGCCTTTCTCTTCCGAGAAGGTTGCAATTATCCTGGCTTTATCTTTTTCAGTTAATAGCTACTTGCTGGTTGTTTCTCCGCAGTATGACATAGTGGTTTGAGTTTTTGATAGTACCCGGGCATATCATGGTATTTTATATTCACCGAGATTGTCATATTTGCTGCATTGCCAAGAGAATTGTACCCTATGAATAGCTTTACCCAATCAAAATTTTCTCCACAGGGTGGTGTACAATGCTCTTTTGCCTGCGCCGAGCAAGTGCGTAAACGAGCGTCAGCGGCCCTAGGCGTCCGGCGAACATAGTTAGGATAACTAAGACACGTCCGGTATCGCTTAGGGTCGGGGTTACGTTCATGCTCAAGCCAACTGTTCCGAATGCCGATACTGTTTCAAAAAGGACGGGCAGGAAACCTGCTTTTTCAGTCAGGTTTAAGAACAGGGTTACGGCAATGACTAAGAAACCTGACAGAAAAGCCACACAGAGGGCTTTGTATACCTGCTCGGTCGGTATCCTCCGGTTTTTTATTTCTACGTCTTCCCTGCCCTTTGCGTACGACCAGATTGCGGACAGCAGTAAACCTAATGTTGTTGTCTTAATTCCTCCCCCGGTGGAGCCCGGTGAAGCCCCGATGAACATCAGTATGACAAGCAGGAATTGCGTTGTCGAACGCAGACTGGCTGTGTCAACCGTGTTATATCCCGCTGTCCGCGGGGTAATAGACTGAAAATAAGCAGCCAGCAGCTTTCCTTCCCAGGTAAGCGGCTTGAGCGTGTTTGACCATTCGAAAAGTAAAAACAGGAGCGTTCCGCCGGCAATTAAGACCAGTGTCATGACTATGGCTAGCCAGGAATGGACCGAGAGTTTGTGTTGTTTGATGTGGGAGATGTTCATGACCACAGAAAAACCGATCCCGCCAATAATTATTAAAGTAGTAATTGAAAAGACCACAATCGGGTCGGCAACATAGGTAGTGAGGCTGCGAAACTCCCCATATATTTTTCCAAAAATGTCAAATCCGGCGTTATTGAAGGCGGAGATGGAATGAAAGAGCCCAAACCAGAGGCAGCTGGGCCACCCGACATCAGAATGCCAGCGGGCTGCCAGTATGGCGGTAAAAATTCCTTCCGTAATGAATGTAAAAAATAAAATGGTCTTGGCCAGTTTGACGACTCCGGCTACATCAAGCTGGTTAAGTCCCTCTTTAATGAGTATCCGTTCTTTAAAACCAATCCTTTTGCCCATCAGCAGAAAAAAAAGAGTCGCCATAGTCATAATTCCAAGGCCGCCGGTCTGAATCAAAATCAAAATAATCAACTGTCCCCAAAAAGACCAGTGCGTTGCGGTGTCAACTACAACAAGGCCGGTAACACATACAGCGCTGGTGGCAGTAAATAATGAAGTCAAAAAATCCGTGCTTTTACCTTCCGCCGAGGCAAAAGGAAAACACAGCAGCGCAGCCCCGGCCAGGATTATCGCCGCAAAACCCAGGACTAAAAATTTTGCCGGATCCAGTCCGGTAAAAAAGAACTTCTGCGTTCTGACAACCCTCGTGAAACTCATTTTTTCTGTTATTTCTTTCAAAAAAAGGACTCCCGGATTTTGTAATAATATTAAAAAAAGATTTTGCAGTTTGTGATTGAATGAAAGAAACGTTCTTCCTTATAATTACGCTGATAAATTATAGATCTTAGAAGGGACTTCCGCAAGAAACAAATAATAAATGTCTATCGATATAATGCGTTACTTGTTACTGTCCAGAGTGTATGATTAATGTTGAGTGAGGTTCAATGAATTTCTCTTTGATTTTCGCGAACAGATCCACCCCTTGTTTTTTCCATGTTGAAATGACCGACATTATTTTCACAAAGTCGGATATCCCCCTCCATGTTTTGAAGCAACCGGAGATTTTCTGCCGTGTTTTACATGGGCGCAGGTCTCGTTCGGCTAAAAATCCTCATCTTTAGGAAATCCTCATCATTCCCCGGACATGCGCTGCCGCAACGTCGCTTGAGAAAAAGATGAGGATTTCCTGATCGGCTATAATGGAATCAATCTTCAATGGTTCCTTTAGAGGGAGTGAGCAGATCGCCTGTGACCATTCTGAAAAAGTCGGATAGACGCTTGATTGCAATGACTCCTTCCTGCTCCAGCAATACGGTAAGCGCTTTGATGCCATTGCCATAGACCACTTCCGGCTGCAGTTCCGGAGTCAGCCTGACCCCGGCTGGATATCGGATTTCTGTATAAACCGTCTTGATATCTATGTCAACGATCCACTTTGACACATATTCTTTTGCGCCGTTCGTGTAGTCAACCAGTTTTTTTTTGTAACTTTACCTTGGTTTTTAAAGTTGCCTACAAGCTCTTTTTTCTTGGTATCGACTGAGATTACCGGTTGTTCACCAACGATAAATTCTTTTGACTGTTGATTGATAAACTCAAACTGTTTGTCCCGGTCAGGGTGGTCACTGCCTTCAATAGTTTTTCGATTGGACTGCAGACTGTAGCCCATTTCATGAAGGAGTTCGGCTACCATCCGGTGGCTGGTTTGATGTCCCATTTGATTGAGTTCTTTCGACAATCTTCTTACGCTTTTACATGTCCACCGGAGTGGGGATTCGGGGTCGCCTCGCGTCACTGGTTCAATAAGGCTTTCGAGGTCTTGCATTAGCGTCGGATCCGTATTAACGGTCTTTTTACGGCCAGCGCCCTGTTTGCGAATGCGATCAGAGTCGAAGGCGCCGGGGTTATCGAGTTCTTCTATACCTCTGGCAATAGCTCTACGGGATACGCCAGTCGCAGCAGAGACAAAGGAGATCCCGCCAAAACCAACGATCTTGGCCATGGCGCCGACAAATAGTCTGCGGCGCTGTTCGTTGAGAAATGGAATAAGCATGATAAAGATTTTTTTGAAATCTGCCGCTCTGTCAT
>DIEU01000039.1 GCA_002418775.1 Firmicutes bacterium UBA5766 | reverse complement strand
AGGTAGGCTGCTGACAGGAATGTAACCCGCCGCGGCCAAAAAGCCAACAAAAGGAGACCGTCCAGCAGGCTGATGTGGTTGGCCACTACAATCGCCGGGCCTGTGCGGGGAATATTGGCTTGCCCGGCAATGAACGGTTTCCCCAAAAGCCACAAAAAATACTTACAAATTAACTTCGCCAACGTATAAAACATCCGGTCACTTCCCTTTTGAACCATATACAGGAAAGAATTGCTTTCCCCCATATAAAAACCGCTTTTACTGTTTCATGGGATTATAAGCCAATGAGAGTGGCCGGGGGTTTATATACCCGAAATCCCCTATTACCCCAATTACCCAATTTTATTAATAATACTCCAACCAGGTTAGCGTGTCAATACGGAGAGCAGATGTTAAATTGTCCGGTTATATAAATCAGTACGATTATGAAAATTCAAAGCAGTTTTTGGTTGTTGTCTTTTCGTCGAATAGTAAAAACAGTCTAAAGCAGCAGGATAAATAATGTCGAATATCGAAGTACACTGATTGACGAGAAGCCTTTTTCCTGTTTGTACAGCCTGGACAATGGCCGCCCCAATTTCCCGGTAAACCTATTAAACATGACCGCTCTTTTTGTGATAACATTGCAACAAAAACAATACTGCTGTAAAAATTCCAGAATTGTCTCAATGTACTTTTTATCATGTTTGAAAGGATGAAAAAAATAATCAACAAAGAACTCATTGTAATAATCCAGGCGCGGGGTTCGTTTGAACTTGACTGGCAGGTTACTGCAGAACAACCGGCTGAAAGCCACCTGGCTTTCCAGGAAGAAGTGTATAGACGTTTTTGGGAAAATGACGGCGAGGCCCTGATCTACCTGGGCTTCGCAGATAAAAGAGCAAGCATGTCTGAATCACTTCATTATCTCAGACAGATAGCGGCTGCTTTTGTCAAGAAGCTGGCCCAGAGTCCGGAAATAGAAGCGCTGCGTGAAAAAATCGTTGTTGAAATTGCCGGGGAAGAAATACAGCAGTTCCTGCAGAATGCGCCTTTTTTAAACGGCGCCGAATACTTGAATCAAACCTGGCTTGAAGATCTCTGGGAAAAACTGCATCAGGCCTTTCGTATGCTGATTCAGGCCTACCAGGGCAGTGTCGGAGATTTTTTTGCCGCTTACAATCCTGATATTCATCTCGCCGGACGTGTTTTCTTTCACCTGGTGGAGAGTAAAAAGGAGGAATATCCGTTTGCTTTTTTAGCAACCTATTCTACGGCTGTTTCTAATGAGGGAAAATCAAAGCATCTGCCCCTGAAAAATGCCATTGCCGAATATGGCGAAAATAGCGGAAAGCTCTTAGAACTGCTTGCGACCGTGCACAAGGCCTCGGAAAAAAGTACTTTTATTTCCCAACTTGTTGAATCGGGAGAAATATTTCATCCCCTGGGCCTGACAGCCGCTGAAGCCCATACTTTTCTCAAGGAAATCCCGCTTTACGAGGAAGCGGGTATTTTATGCCGAATGCCCAATTGGTGGAGAAATAAAGCAACTTCCTTAAAAATGTCAGTTACTGTCGGCGAAAAAACGCCTTCCCGTTTAAACATGGAGGCGCTTGTGGATTTCAATGCGGAATTGTTTCTGGGCGGAGAAGCAATCAGTGTCAGCGAATTGAAGAAGCTGCTTGCGGAAACAGACGGACTTGTTTTAATCAAAGGAAAATGGGTGGAGGTCAATCACGAGCGTCTGAAGGAAACGCTCAAGGCCTATGAACAAGCCCAAAAACTGATGGGCAAGACAGATATCAGTATGATTGAAGCCCTCCGCTTTCAATTGAATGCCCAAAAAATATTGAAGATTCCCGAAGAAGTCTGTGAACTTGAAGTTACGAATGGAGAATGGCTTAAGGCGGTTGTTAGCAAGCTGACCTATCCTGATACTATTGAAACTGTTACCTGTGGCGCCGGTTTTCAGACTGTTTTGCGTACTTACCAGGAAAAAGGCTTAAACTGGCTTTATTTTATGAAAACTCTGGGGCTTGGCGCCTGCCTTGCCGACGACATGGGTCTGGGAAAAACCGTTCAGGTTATAGCCCTGCTGAATTATCTGCGCGCCAGGACGCGGGAAAAAGCCTTACTGGTTGTGCCTGCTTCACTTATCGGAAACTGGATCAGTGAAATTGCCAGGTTTGCTCCCGGCTTAAAATATTACGTGATCCATCCTTCGGAAAATAAAATTCCGGAGAAGCAGGACAGCGCTTGTCTCGAAGAATATGACCTTTGCCTGACGACCTATGGTATGCTCTTAAAATACGATTGGCTAAAAAATATAACCTGGGATTCCTTAATTTTGGATGAAGCCCAGGCTATTAAGAATCCGGACACGAAGCAAACAAAGGCTGTCAAACAACTAAAATCCTCCTATAGAATTGCCATGACGGGTACGCCGATCGAAAATCGTCTTGCTGATTTATGGTCATTGTTTGACTTTTTGAATAAAGGGCTTTTAGGAAGCGCCAGGGAATTCACCGGTTTCACAAAGAAACTCACGGAAACTCCCGAGGGCTATGCCAGATTGAAGCGGGTTGTCAGCCCATTTATTCTGAGACGCTTGAAGACAGACAAACATGTTATTTCTGATTTACCTGAGAAGATTGAGATGAAAACTTATGCGACCCTTACTAAAAAACAGGTGGTACTCTATGATAAGCTTGTCAATGAGCTTAAAATAAAGCTTGAATCTGCCGGGGATGGAATAGAACGCAAAGGACTCGTCCTTTCTTCGCTGATGAAATTAAAACAAATATGCAATCATCCGGATCAATTTCTCGGTCAGAATTACTATGCTGAAGATGAAAGCGGGAAATATGCCAGGCTGCGGGAAATTTGTGAAACCATTGCCGGGAAGCGGGAAAGAGTCCTGATCTTTACCCAGTTTAAAGAGATTACCGGGCCGCTGAAGGACTTTCTGGAGACAGTATTCCAGTGTCCGGGACTTGTCCTGCACGGCGCCACAGCAGTGAATAAAAGAAAAGAGCTTGTAGCCGAATTCCAGGGCAGGAAATATGTGCCTTTTATGGTGCTCTCGCTTAAAGCGGGTGGTGTTGGACTTAACCTGACGTCTGCCAGCCATGTTATTCATTTTGACAGGTGGTGGAATCCGGCGGTGGAGAATCAGGCGACAGACAGGGCCTTCCGGATAGGCCAGCTGAAAAATGTTATTGTTCATAAATTTATAACGAAAGGTACAATTGAAGAAAAAATTGATCTGCTGATTGAGGATAAAACCAAACTGTTGCAGGAAATCATGCCTGATGTTCAGGAGAACTGGCTTACCGAAATGGATAACAAGCAGCTCCTGGATTTATTCAGGCTTTCCAACTAAAGCTGCGGGGATTAAATATGTCATACTACGATTACGACGGTTTCCCGGAATATGTTCCTGTCGCGGAAAGACGCAGGCGAGCCCGGGAAAGCGTGGAAAAATTAAGAAAGAAAAATCCGGATATTTCTCCGGTGATTATTTCAGGCGGGAAGCTGGCCAGAACCTGGTGGGGAAAATCCTGGAACGCTAATCTGGAGCGCTATTCGGATTATGCCAACCGGATAGGCAGGGGCCGCAGTTACGTCCGTCACGGAGCAGTTCTGGATCTTAAAATAACTGAAGGTAAGATCAATGCTCTCGTCAAGGGGAGCGCCGCCAAGCCATATCAGGTGGATATCATCATTCAGCCCTTAGCCCGGGGTATTTGGGAGGCATTGACAAACGATTGTGCCGGGAAAATCGATTCCATGCAGGAGTTGCTTGAAGGCAAATTCCCCAAGGCGCTTTCCGAATTGTTTACAGCCAGGGGCAAAGGCTTGTTTCCTGCCCCGCAAGAGATTTCTTTAAAATGCAGTTGTCCCGACTGGGCTGTAATGTGCAAGCATGTGGCTGCGGTTCTGTATGGGGTGGGAGCGCGGCTGGACGATGATCCCAGCTTGTTTTTCGTTCTGCGCAAAGTAAATATTAATGATCTTATTTCCGAAACGATCAGTAAGAAAGCCCGGACCCTGCTGGAAAAATCAAAAGCCAAAAGCCGCAGGGTTATCGAAGATGCTGATATTTCAGGTATGTTCGGGATTGATATGGAAACCGGAACGGCCGGCAAAGCTAAAGAATCTGCCAGGAAAAAGAAAACAGAAAAGAAGCGTTTTCTTTGAAGAATAATGTCGAACAGTGTCATTGAAAGTGTAAAGTGGGAGTGAAAGGAGCACCGGTATGATCGGCAAAGTAAATGATGATTTTTTTAGGAGGACTATTCTGCCTAACACAGGAGCGGCATCACTGCAAGTGGTGGTCGGACCAGGCATGGGAGTAGATGCGGCCGTTCTCAAGATCGGGGATGAATACCTGGCAATCGCCGAAGATCCGGTTTTTCCAGGGCCGACCACATCCCCCGAAGAACTCGGTTGGCTGACCGTACATATTGGCGCCAGCGACGTGGCGGTGATGGGAATCAGACCGCAGTTTATGACCTATTCCCTGCTGCTGCCGCCCGGAACCCCGGAAGATTACGTTGCCGAATTAGTCAAGAGTATCAGTGAACATGCCCGTGACTTGGGGATGGCGATCGTAGGCGGTCATACCGGTTACTATGACGCTGTGACGATACCGGCCATCGGGGGCATTACTGTCTGGGGTCTGGGTCGTGAATTCGTAACGCCGGCAGGCGCCCAGGCAGGAGACGCGGTGTTGATTACCAAAGGAGCGGCTATTGAGGCAGCCGGGCTCCTGGCCTGTGAACTGGGTCCGAAGCTGATGGCCGCAGGCATTTCTCCCGAGTTGGTAGACCGGGCGCGCAAGCGGCTGCGGGAAATGTCCGTGGTGTCAGATGCCGGTATAGCCATCTCTGCCGGCGGCGTCCACGCCATGCACGACGCCACTGAGGGTGGGCTTGCCCGGGGCTTGTGGGAACTTGCCGAAGCTTCGCACGCCGGCTTGAGAATTGAACGCTTCAAGGTTCCGGTACCGGAAGATGTCCGGGTAGTCTGCGACTGCTTTGGCCTCAACCCCTATGAGGTGATCAGCGAGGGTACGTTGATCTTGACCTGCGCCTTTGAAAAGACCGGAGATCTGCTGCAGGCCTTCAAAGAAGCCGGGCTGGACGCCGCAGTAATCGGCCGGGTGCTGCCGGCGGCAGAAGGGCGTTATTGGGTTGAAGCCGACAACCGGATAGAGGAACTTTTGCCGCCGTCGGTCGATCGTTTCTGGGAGGTCTTCTTTAATGCCCTGACGCTTAATGATGACACCCGGACTGCCAGAGAGAGAGCGTTATGCCAGGAACTGGATCAGGCTGTCGGAGAGTTAAAGCAGGCCGGTATCGTCCGGTTAATCCCGGAGATAGGCGCCAATCTGGCCTTTGCCTCGCCGGAAGCCAGGGAACTCAACGATATTGCCGCTATTCCCGGACGCCTCCTGCGAATGAAAGGCAAAGTGGCAACGCTGGGGAATGCGGAAATGGGATGCTCAAGACACATGGGCGGCGCCCTCCTTTTGGTGAAAGAGTTTTTCCCGGCTGCCCGCTGCATTATCAATCTGCGTTACCATCCTCTGATTCATCAGGCTTGCACAGCGCTGGGTTTTAATATCACCAGCATGCCGGAGCCACCTGACTATCGTCAAACTGATGCAGACTTTGACACCGGCCTGCGCCGGACATTGAACACCTGTACGGTGTTACCGGATGTAGTTGAAATACCGGATCGTATTAACCTGGAGCGGCTGATCTTGGTTCTAGGGGAAAGCCTCACCGATCTTGTGTCCAAGGTCAAGGCATTGGGAGTATATCTTTCATAGCACGGTGAGATGAGTTGCAGGCTGCCTCTAAGGAACCGCGACCGAATAAATTTTCTAGGGATGGCGTAAACGGATGACGTGATTCCATTCGCCGTGGAATTTTAATTAACTTTTCCAGAAGGAATTTTTCCCATGAGTTAGAATTATAAAGATATAAAGATATCTGTGCCTTTGAACCGTAGTTACTATATTTTTAAGAACAGGGGTAGGAGTGAAGTTATGGGCTCAAGAAGGCTATCTGGTTCAATAATTTGCCTGGTGTTTTTCCTGTTCCTGGTGAGCGGCTGCGCCAGGCAGCAACCTGTCCAGGAGGAAACCAGCGCCCTGCCGGTAAGCACGGTAAAAGTAAAGACAGGCGTCCTGGAAGCGGTAAATGTGGTGACGGGGAAGCTGGAAGCCCTGGAATCATCTAATGTGGCGCCGAAAATACCAGGGAAAGTGGAGGCGGTGCACGTAGATATCGGCAGCCCGGTAAAAGCTGGCCAGGTTCTGGTTACGTTGGAAAATAAAGATCTGCAGGATAGAGTTAACCAGGCGCAGGCCGCAGTGAAGCAAGGGGAAGCGGCGGTAGCCGCCGCGCAGGCGGGGATTCAGGCCGCCGAAGCTGTCCTGGCGAATGCGCAGACGGCCTTTGCGCTGGCCAGCGCTAATTATGAGCGGGGGAAGGAGTTGCTCGCGCAGGGGGCAATCCCCCCAGCGGTTTTTGAAGCTGAATACGAGTTAAAGTATAAGCAGGCAAAAGAACAGGTCGAGCGGGGCGCGCCGGCCCAGTTGGAACTTGCCCGTGCCCAGGCCAGCCAGGCGGCTGCCGGCCTGGAGGCGACCCAGGCAAATCTGGCCCTGGCCCGGCAGGCCTACGAAGATAGTTTTATCAGGGCTCCTTTTTCCGGAGTAGTTACCGCCCGCAATATAAACCCGGGAGAACTCGCTTCGGCGGCGGTTCCCGCGGTTACCATTGTTAATTTGGATAAACTGGTAGTAAAGGCTGCCGTTGGCGAACAATTTATCAATCAGTTAAAACAAGGACAAAAAGTCAGCGTAAAAATCAGCGCCGCGTCGGAAAAACCCTTTACCGGCGTGGTAACCAATTTTGCTTCGGCTGCCGACCCGGCAACCAAAGCTTTTCCCGTGAAAATCCAGCTTGATAATCCTGTTCACGTGCTCAAGCCCGGGATGTTTGCCGAAGCGCAGTTAGCTTCCGGAGGAAAAGAAAATTTGTTGGCGCCCCGCGAGGCAGTGGTCAAAATAGGTAATCAAGATGTTGTCTGGGCAGTGGAAAACGGGACGGCAAAAATGAAAAAGGTCAAGGTAGGGGAATCCGACGGGAAGCAGATTGCCGTTCTTTCCGGCCTGAAAGAAGGGGCGGAAGTGGTGGTTTCTGGACAGGAATCCCTGCAGGATGGAATAAAGGTAAATGTCCAGCGGCAGGAAGAAAAATAAAAATGTTGGTATTTCGCAAAGAAAGGATCCTGGGCCAGGGCAATTTAATTAAAGTATAAATTCTTGAGGTGTTGTTTGAATAATGAAAATAACCGACTTGTCCATTAACCGCCCGATGTTGATTACTGTTTTAATTATTGTCACGCTTATCCTGGGAGGAGTTTCCCTGTCGCGCCTGACCATCGATCTCTTCCCCGAGATGGAGTTGCCGGTTGGCGCAGTGATTACCAGCTATGAAGGGGTTGGCCCGCAAGAAATCGAAGAACAGCTCACCAAGCCGCTTGAATCTACGCTGAGCACAGTAAGTGACCTGGATACCATCAGGTCGATTAGCAGCATGGGGACGTCAGCGATCATCATTCTCTTTGACTGGGGTAAAGATATGGACTTTGCCGCCTTAGAAATGCGGGAAAAGGTCGATATTATCCGCCGTTTCTTGCCCGAAGGCGCCGGTGACCCGATGATCGTGAAAATTGATCCTACCCAGATGCCGATCCTGCAGGTGGCGATTTCCTCTAATAATCTGGTCAGCCTGCGGCGTACCTGCGATGATGTAATCCAACCGCGGATTGAAAGAGCGGGCGGCGTGGGGAGTGTCTGGACAGCCGGCGGGTACGAGCGGGAGATCCACGTCCTGGTTGATCCCGTCAAGCTGCAGGGCTACGGTCTTACCTTAAATGGTCTGGTAAACGCCCTGCGGGGCGAGAACATGAATGTTTCCAGCGGGACGGTGCAGGAAGGGAAAAAGGATTACCTGGTGAGAGTAACCGGAGAATTTAAAAGTACTGCTGAAATTGCCGAAGTAGTGGTAGCTGCTCCAGGCGGCAATCCTGTTCACGTCGGTGAGGTGGCGCGCGTGGTCGACGGGCAAAAGGAAGCCACCCAGTACAGCCGGGTGAACGGGCAGCCGGCGCTGACCATGTACGTAATGAAGCAAAGCGGAGCCAATACGGTAAGTACGTCCCAAAACGTGCGCCAGGCGTTGACAGAAATGGAAAAAGAACTGCCGGGAGTAAAGTTTAATATTTTAGTGGACCAGGCTGATTTTATTGAACAGGCAATCAATAATATTGTCCAAAATATAATCATTGGCGGTATTCTGGCTGTTTTTATCCTCTGGTTTTTCCTGCGCAACTTCCGCAGTACTTTAATCATTGCCACCGCGATCCCGATTTCGATCCTTGCCACCTTCGTCCTTTTATATTTTGGCGGGGAGACGCTGAACTTAATTACCATGGGCGGCCTGGCTCTGGGGATTGGGCTGATTGTCGATAACGCCATCGTGGTGCTGGAGAACATCTACCGGCACCGTCAGGAGGGCCTTGACTTGAAGGAGGCCGCAAAGATAGGCACTGATGAAGTGGGGGGCGCGGTTATTGCTTCCACCCTGACCATTATGGCTGTTTTTTTGCCGATTATTTTTACCGGCGGGATGGCGGCGGAAATATTTCAACCTATGTCCTGGACGGTTGCTTTTTCTATTTTTGCGTCTTTAGCTGTAGCCCTTACGCTGGTTCCCTTGATGTCTTCCCGGTGGCTGCAGCTAGAGGAGGCGACCCAAAAAGAAGGATTTCTTGCCCGTTACTACGGGACATCTGAACGCTGGTTTACCGGGATGGATAACGCGTACCGGCGTCTCCTGGCCTGGTCGTTAAGCCACCGGCGCCGGGTCCTGATCGTGGTGGGAGTCCTTTTTGCGCTTAGCGCTGCCGCGCTGACCGTCGTTGGTTTTGAACTTATGCCCACCATGGACCAGGGATACGTGCAGGTAACCATTGACATGCCGAAAGGCGCTTCCCTGGAAGAAACCAATCTGGTGGCTTCCCGTATTGAGAAAATAGCTGAAGAGATTCCAGAGGCGCAGAGTATTTTTGCCGGGGTAGGTTTTACCGGTCAGGCAGGGATGATGGGGTCCGGCTCCACCGATCAGGCGCAGGTTGGGGTGGACCTGGGGAGTAAAAGGGAACGGGCAAGGTCAGATCAAGAGGTGGTTGATGAATTACGGGAAAAGGTAAAAGATATCCACGGCGCCGAAATTAAAGTAGAGGCCACTGATCCTGCCTTCCAGATCCCTGGCTCGACGGCGCCGATCCAGCTTCAGATTTATGGTGATGAATTTGATACGCTGAGCCGGCTGGGCGATGAACTGGTTACGCTGGTCCAGGGAGTCGAGGGCGCCAGGGAAGTAAAAAGCAGCCTGGAAGAAGGAAGGCCGGAAGTACACGTGTTGGTAGACCGGAACCGGGCGGCTGCTTACGGGCTGAATCCGGCAGAGGTAGCTTCCACGGTGCGGACGGCTATTGACGGGGTGGTGGCCACCCGCTACCGCACCGGCGGGGAAGAGGTGGATATCCGGGTCCAGCTGGCGGAAGGCTCTTCTGCCTGGTTAAAAGATCTTTCTGGTTTAGAAGTGCTTTCTCCTTACGGCGTAAAAATACCCTTAAGCCAGGTGGCCAGCCTGCAGACAACCACCGGACCGCCGGAAATTGAACGGGAAGACCGGACCCGGTTGGTGGCGGTGGAAGCGCAGCTTTCTGGCCGGGATTTAAACAGCGCAACCAGGGAAATCAGAGAAAAGTTAGCCAGTTTTAATTTACCGCCCGGCTACTGGGTAGATTTTGGCGGTGAGCAGGAGATGATGAGCGAGACTTTTGGCGACCTGGGGCTGGCTCTAGTCCTGGCCGTAATTTTGGTTTACCTGGTGATGGTGGCTCAGTTTGAATCGGCGCTTTACCCTTTCATTATTATGTTTTCTGTTCCGGTAACTTTAGTGGGAATTGTTTTCAGTCTCCTGGTTACCGGCAGAAATTTCGACATGACAGCTTTTATCGGGGTAATTATGCTGGTCGGAATTGTGGTGAAGAATGCTATTGTGCTGGTGGATTACGTAAATCTTTTGCGCCGCCGGGGACTTGGCCGCCGGGAAGCCCTGCTGAAAGGGAGCCCTTTAAGACTCCGGCCAATTTTAATGACTTCGCTGACGACAATTTTGGGTATGTTCCCGCTGGCCCTGGGGATTGGCGAAGGTTCCGAAGGGCAGGCGCCGATGGCCACGGTGGTGGTTGGGGGGCTTACCTTTTCCATGTTGATTACCCTGGTGCTGGTGCCGGTTATTTACGATATCATGGATGACTGGAAAGATCGGTGGTCTTCCCGGCGGGCAAAAGTCCAGGCGCAGCCTGCCCAGGCCCAGGTAGAGACGATTAGTGAATAGAAAACCTCCGTTTATCCCCCTTGCCCCGAGGGGGCGACCCCTAATCGGCCACCCGCTTCTTTTCCAGGCGCTCCACCCGGTCCCCCAGGGCGGCGCTTCCTCCAGGCCGCAGGCAGTAATTCTAAAACTTTACCGGACGGCCGGGAGGCTTCCGAAACCGTTCTTCTTCATAATCTCGAAAGCCTCTGCGGCGGATTCAATCTGGAAAAGATTACCTTGCGCGAGAACGGAGAAAGTCTCCCCCACCAGCCCCGCTTCCCAGGGGTCGTGGGTAACGTAGAGGACCGGCAGGGCCAGGGCTTTCAGCACCCTCTTAAACTCAGGCAGCAGGGCCTCTTTGATCGCCAGGTCGAGATCGCTCAGCGGCTCGTCCAGCAGCATGACCTTCGGCCCGGAGGCCAGCGCCCTGGCCAGGGAAACCCGGCTCTGGAAGCCCCCGCTCAAAACTTCCGGCTTTTTTTCCAGGACCTCCGCTAAAGCGAGCAAGGCAATTACCCGGTCAACCATTGCCGCCGAGCCCCGGCCGTTTTTTAAACCGTAGCGGATGTTTTCCCGGACGGTTAAATGCCGGAACAGGGCCGGGTGCTGGGGGACGTACCCCACTTCCCGGTCTTCGGAACTAAAGCCGGTGACGTCCCTTTCGCCAATCCAGACCCGGCCGGCATCGGCCGCCACAATCCCGGCGATAATTTTGAGCAGGGTGGATTTTCCGCCACCGTTTAAGCCGATAATGACCCTGATTTCCGGGCCGACGGTCAGCGAGACTTCCTGCAGAACCGGCCGGGCCTGAAATTTTTTGTGCACTTTTTCAACTTTCAGCATGGCGCCCTCTCCTTAAACTTAAAGCAGCTACAATCAACAGGGAAAGCAAGATACAAAAAGCGCTGGCCGTAACGGCCATCTCCAGTTCCCCTTCCTCTACTTTCGTAAAAACGTAAGAACCCAGGACCTGGGTTTTGCCGGGCAGGTTCCCGCCAAACATGACTACAGCGGCAAACTCACTTAGCGAGCGGGAAAAGGCGAGCACGAAGCCGGAAAAAAGCGCTTCCCCCAGGGTGGGCAGCACTACCCGGAAGTAGGCTTTGGCCGGTGAGTCGCCCAGGGTGCGGGCGACGGCAACGATTTCTTTCTCCACCCGGTCCACCCCCGCGGCAACGGCTCGCGCCGCCAGCGGATAAGAAACAAAAAACATAGCCAGCGTTACCGCCAGCAAAGTAAAGGCCAGGCCGGTCTCGCCCAGAAAGCCGAAAGTATTCCGGCCGAAGGCCAGCAGCAGGGCCAGGCCGGCCACGGTGTGGGGCAGGGCAATCGGCAGATCGTTCATTAAGTTGGCCAGCTTATAAAGAAACGTTTTCTGCAAAAATAAATAACAGTATCCGAATCCCGCGGCCAGAACCAGACCCAAAAAAGCAGCCAGTAAAGCGGCCAGCACCGTGTTGCGCACGCTTAACCAAAAAAACGGGTCGGCGATTGTCCTGGCCATCCCGGTCAACTCCAAGCGGGCGACCAGGGCAACCAAAGGGTAAACGACAAGCAGTAAAAACAGCGGGGTGAAAAGCACCGCCACCAGGTTTTTATTCATAAGCTTGCCACCCGTAATTGGTAAATTCAGCAATGTGCTGGCGGGCATACGTGTAAAATTCCCGGGCCAGCTTTTCATTTCCGCCCTTGATTACTCCGGCGGCAAAAATAATTTCCCCGGTGAAGTCTTCGGAAAGGGTCTGCACTATCTTTACGTCATATCCCCTGGCCACACTGCTGTAAATCAGCCCGGCGTCCACCTGGTCTTCTTTTACTATGATCGCCACCTGGTTAACCGTGGAAGGCCGCGCTTTGAGCGTTCCGGCGGCGTTAACCTTTTCCCAGAGCCCCAGTTTCTTTAAGGCTGTTTCCGCGTAGGCGCCGGCCGGCGCCTGGGGGTCGGCAATCACCAGGGTGACTCCTTTGTTGGCCAGGTCGTTAACGGACTTTACTTTTGCTTCCCCCTTCGGGGAAACAATCAGGACGACGTTATCTTTTAAAAATTTATGCCCCTCTACCAATTTCTGATCCTTTTGCAGCTTCTCAATGTACAGCCAGTCGGCGGAAAAGTACAGGTCACAGGGCTGCCCTTCTTTTATCTGGGCATAAAGCCCGCCCGACGGACCGTAGTTTACGGTGACCGCTGCTCCCTGATCCTTTTGAAAAGCGGCAATCACGGCATCCATCGGCTTTTTCAACCCGGCCGCCACGTATAAATTCAACTTCGGTTTTTCCGGCGGCGGCTGTTGGCCGCAGCCCGCCGGCCCAAGGAGCGCAGCGCAAAGAAAAAGAGCAAGTAGGAACAGACGCATGATCCTGGTCATTTAAAATCTCCCCTCCAAAAAAAAATTGATTTAGTGTGCCCATTAAAAAATTGATTTAGTGTGCCCATTTGTGCTTGCGGTTGATTATCCAGGGATTTGTTTTGAATCCTGATTGCTAAACTAAATTCTAAGTACCTTAAAAAGCAATCAAAATGCACGTTATTTCCGGTCCCAAAACTTTCTTTTGGCTATCCCTCCCTAAAAGGTATCCCCGGCCGCCGTCCTCCCGGGCGCACCGCCGGCCTTTTCGGCGCCCGGCCCCCATCTCCTCACCGGGCTGCGGCTTAAAAAATAAAACACCGCTTCCGCCAAGAAAAAGACCACGGAAACGGTGTTTCCTTCTTGAAGTGATCTCCTTTCCAAAGCGGGAGGCGCCAAAGTTTCCCTTGACACCCTAGCGGCCTTTAAGCCATCAGCCGCGTCCGCCTGCTGATCAGGCTGGACCCGGCCCTTAGGCCTCTAAAGGCTCGGAGATAAAAATTTTAAGGGACACCTTAATTTGTAATTTCAGTTAAATTGTCAATAAACAGTATAACCAGCGCTAATATTCCTTGTCAAGCATGAGTTTAAAGGAATCAGGTGACCGTAAAGAAGCACTGGCCAGGGCGAAACATTTTTGAAGGAGATTTTGTTGGAATACAGAAATGAGGGACTTTCTGGTATACTTCTGGCACTCGAGACGATGGGTAAGCGAAATCAGCTTGGTTCACTGGAGGAAAGTGCTGGAACTATGTGAATTGGGAGGCCAGTTGGCGCCGCCCGTTGATTTTGGACATCGATACAGGGGGAAAATATGCCTGAAAAAATCACTGTAAGCAGCGTTTTGAATTCTCTTGTGCCAATTTCCCGGTTCAATAAGGGGGAGGCGAATAAAATTTTTGAAGAAGTCAAAGAAACAGGCTTTAAGATTGTGCTCAAAAACAACACGCCGGCATGCGTGCTGCTAAAGCCTGAGATGTACGAACAAATGCTTGAAACTATTGAGGAATATCGTTTACTGCTGGAAGCCGAAAGGCGTATGGAAAATGCAAAACCGGAGGACTTTATCCCACAGGAAAAAGTTTTATCTGAGCTTGGCATAAATAAAGCGGATTTGGATAGCACAGATGTGGAGCTGGAATAGCTTATGTGGCAGGTGGAATATTTGAAGGAAGCGGTTGAAGACTTGAAGCGTCTTGACCATAGCCGGCGGTTGCATGTGCTCAAAGCCATAAATAAGGTTTCAGGCAACCTCTTGCCGTAGAACGAAGGGGATATGGCAAACCCCTGGGAAACAGGAACAGCACAAGACTGGCAGGTTATCTTAATGGCATTACAGGCAATAAAGGCTCGGAAAACCCACGCCATCCGGGCCCTGACCACTGAAAGCACGGAGGTGAATCGTGATGAGTAGCTACTTCTCCTTCACCAGAGAGCCTTTCTCCCGGAAGTTAGGCCCACATGAAGTATTCGTATCCCCGGGGACATCGGGAACTGCTGGCGGCTCCGCCATGCCATAGATGCCGGCTCGCTGGCGGTGATCGCAGGACAGGTAGGCTGCGGCAAATCAACGACCATTCGCTCGTGCGTCCGCTCCGGCCTGGATGCCTCCCATATCTACCTGGCCAGTTTCGTTCTTTCGCCGACGGAGTTCTACCGGCGCCTGCTGCGCCAGGTGGGCGTCCATCCCAGCCGGGGTATATCGGAGAACAAACGACTGGTTAATGATGCCATGATGGACATGCACCAGAAAGGGATACGTCCATCATACTATATTATTAGGAAAAGTTCTCAAGGATAAAAATAAAAAATTTGGTTCTATGAAAAGTTGGTGTA
>DIEU01000036.1 GCA_002418775.1 Firmicutes bacterium UBA5766 | reverse complement strand
TATTTAAGTTACATTGTAGTGTTATGCCTGACTGTTAAATTCACAGCCCGACTTTTCCTTGCATGTATTGCAATCCGGCGCCGGTGATTCGGGATCAGGTTCTTTCTCACTGCAGGGCATATATGAAGAAGTGACTTTTTTATAGTCTGTTGCATAAAATCCATGTCCTTTAAAAATTAAGCCCATTCCGCTGCCGATTAAACGTGTGGGAACGACTCCGCATTCGGGGCAAATTTTAATTGGTTCATCAGTCATCATTTGAAATCTCTCAAATTTACAGCCGCAATTTTTGCACACATATTCGTAAGTAGGCATTTTGTTTCCTCCAGTTCCCTTTCATAATTTTTTCTAAAGAATTATAACTTATTTTTAGTTATTTTTAAATTGTGGATTTAAAAAGTCTGAAAGAAGCTCGGTTAGGGCTGCTTTTTGATTCCGAGGCGGGCTTTTAATCCTTCTTGGAGGACTTGAGAAAAGTTTATACCCGCTTCATCGCCGAGAACTTTTAGATACTTAGGAACTGATACATTAATACGCATAGTAGTCATATCGTTTGCTTTGCGGTATTTTACAAAGTCGATGTCCACCCATGAAACAAGTTCATCAGCTTCATGTAGGGGTTCAGAGGTAGATGGTTCAGGGATAATACGTCCATCGTCCTGTTCGCATATTCCCCAAAGGCCAATAGCGTCACGAGCCATGTAAATAGCTTCTGCAATATCTTCACCTTGAGTATTAATTTCAAGGTCGGGAACAGTTACGACATACCCGTGATTGGTCGGGGTAAGGATAATAGGATATACTTTTGTCATTTAATAACACTCTCCTTTATGGCGGTAAATCAGAGGGTTATTTCAGCCCTCGCCGCTTAATTATTTTCTTTGCTAATATGTCTTTTATTTCAGTTTGTCGTGAGATTGGTTCATTTACTGTTCCGTTGGTGTAAATGGTGTGGTCATGATCTTCTCGTTTTATCCACCATCCGTTTTTCTCGAGGAGTTTTATTAGGTCTTTCCTCTTCATGTCCCTCACCTCTTGATTATATAATACACATTGGATGTGTATATGTCAATACATTTTAAAAGGTTTTATAATATATGCAGTAGGTCGGGCTTATATTGGTGGCAGTGACCCAGCACGTGAAAGTGCGAGGCTGCCTGAGCCGCATCAAAAACCCACAACACATATCTATCACAGAAGTATTATCAGATGCGCGCCCGCAAGGGCGGCAAGAAAGCCCAACCGTTTTATTAATAAAATACCTTTTATAATTCAGATGGCAAGGAATTCCAACTGAGGAATCCTTGCCACTATTGTATTTTCTGGCGTCCCAGGAGGGATTCGAACCCCCGGCCAACGGATTAGAAGTCCGTTGCTCNNTGCTCTATCCAGCTGAGCTACTGGGACAAAATTTTTCTATTTAGTATGTTAAACTGTTGCTTCTTAAATGTCAACCTGATGTCTATAGACAGGAATGGAATTAATGCTCCTGGACATTCTAAATGTTCAGGAGGCTTTAAAAATGGCGGAATGGGTAATGAATTATATTGTTGCTCTTGGATTGGGCGGGGTTTTCCTGGGCGTTGTCATTGAGTCAATGGGCATTCCCTTTTTCCCGGGTGGGATAATGGTTATCCTGGCCGGTTTCTTATCAGGACAGGGCAGGTTTCCCCTGTTTCAGCTTTTTCTGATTACATTTCTAGGTTTTAATATAGGTTCCATTGCCGCATATTTGATCGGCATAAAGATTGGTGAACCTTTCCTGTTCAGGTTTGGAAAGCTCCTCCGGATTACGCCTGAACGCTTGAAGAGCGCTCAAGGCTGGATGGAACAGTCCTCAGCCGCTTTTATTGTTTTCGGTCGCTTCATACCGACTGTCAGCAACATTACACCTTATCTGGCGGGTATAAGCGGCCTTGGTATAATGAAATTTACGGGCTTTAATTTAATTTTTGCGGCTATATGGTCTCTTTTTAATCTGGGTATAGGCATTTTTTTTGGCCATAATTGGAAATATATATCGCATCTAACCCATATTTGGCTGCCGGTTATCGCCGGCGGTTTGCTCGTGTTAAGTATCCTGGTAATAATATTCAAAAAAAACCGCTTTAGTATATAGAATTAATTTTACCTATGCCTTAAGAGGCACAAGCTTGACATGACCGCGGAATGCGAGCATATCGCCAATGATTGCCAGGGCACCGTCAACACCATTTATGCCGATTGCAAAATCGACTGCCGCAGCAAGATCTTCCTTATTATGAACCAGATTGGCGGATGCCGTTGCTACAGCATCCGCTAAAGCTGCTGATTTGGAAAGAATAATCACTGCGTCTGCAACGCCGAAGCTTAAAGAGTATCCGACCGTACCGGAGGAAGTGCAGATTCCAAGGGGGCTTTGCCGCGGCCGTATCTCAAGAGCCAGCTTTTGACCCAATGCGGATCTACCGGCAAAAATGCCTATATATCTTATCCGTCCTGTCCTCAGATAAATATCCCCGCCGTTTTCTACAATAACATCCCTTGAATATTTCGCCAGGGATTTCCCCACATTTTGCGCTATTGCCCCCGCAACCGACGCCATGGGTCCCACTCCGGCAAGACTGGCTGCTTCTGCCATTTCCACAGCTATCTGCGGCGCATATGGAGCCGGTTCATAGGGTGTCAGAGCCGTCAAAAATCCAGGATCCTCTTTAATGTATTTTTCGAGAGGTTCCCGGCATTGTTCTACTATTTGCCGGGTTTTTTCAATCAGTTCTGCAGAATACTGATCCCTGCGGACACCAACATCCAGATCCGTTTCTTTTACGGCAACCTTGAAATGAGTGAGGTCATCCTGCCTGTGCAGTTCACGGTAAGAGCGATCAAGATACTGCAATTAAAACCGGACCTCCATGGCGTGCATAGGACATGCTTTTACGCAGAGCTGACAGACGATGCACTTGTCATTGTTAAAAAATACTTCCATACTTGGCCGCTCAATATATAACGCCTTGGTAGGACAAATATCGGTACAACTTCCACACATTGTACAAAGCTGTTCGTTCCGGGTGATTCCTTCAATCAAGGGCTGGACCGATACACCTTCCTGACGCAAGTATTCCAGCCCCTGCTGATATTTTTCTCCCGTCAATTCCAGAACTAAAGTTCCTTCCTTTTGCGGATTGATATTTGCTCTTAATATATTAATTACCAAATCGTAATCCTTAACCAAACGGTAAATAACCGGCTTTTCAGTAGTATCGGGGGTAAAACGTAAAACAATTCTTTCAGGCGCCATATAAAGACACTCCTTTCGTTCTAACCTTTTAGCACATTGGCTGTTATTTGATCATTAAAATTAGGAAGAAGTTTTACAGGTTCAGTAATTGAAAAGGTTCCATCAGAAATCCACTGCTTAAGTATGCCGGCAATTTTCCTGGCCCCGGGATAACTGGATATCGGAGCCGTTGGGACCTGTTTGCTGTTAACAGTGATTTGGCCTGATTTTAGTTCGGCGTAACTGACAAAGCCCAGGTTGCCGGGTTTTCTATTCGGGTATGCGTCGCTGTAATCAACAATTGGCGCGTATAAATCTTTGTCTTTTACCGCGGCAAATTTCGTTACCTCCTCGTTTAAGAGGGGGATGGGCAGGCCGATTCCTACAGCTAAAGTTGCTCCGTAACCAAGGAAACTGGCGCCTCTGAGCCATTGAGAATTCATCTGCTTTAAATCACCGATTAGAGCTAAAGTCCCTCCCGCAGGGCCCAGTTCACGGCCGGTTGAATCTTTTTGAATAGAGGGGAAGTGTTGTGTACCGTTCCAGGCTACATACCCCACACCCCCGCCCAAAAAAATTCTTGTCCCGATTCCGACTGTCTTAAAATATGGATCCTTGAGCAGCGGGCTTAGCTGTCCAGCGCTGCAATAGTGCGCATTGGCCAGGTTAGGTTTCAGTACGCCCATGTATGTGTAAATTGTACGCGGACTCAGGTTGACCGCACAGTTATAATTCTGGTAGGCGTTGCGCGGATTAAACAGTATTGCCTCGTTGATCTCGTCTAAGGTAATGGAAGTTTCTATTTCCTGTCTGGGATAGCAGTCGGTGCCGTAAGAGAATGCCTTCAGCCTGACGCGCTTGCGTTCGACCAGTTCTTGAATCAGATGTCCGCCGCCATATTTAAATTCCCCAGGGAAATTGCTGTTTAATGAATCATGTTCAGGAACCTGGGTGGCGCCGATATATGCGTCCACAGCCGCAAGTCCTGCATAAGCCTCTATATCATTCAGCCAGACACGCTGCATTCTTATACGCGGTTCGGAATGCCCGAAGCTTAAAAATGCCCCAGAGGAACACATCGGGCTAAAAGTTCCCGTCGTCACAACATCAACTTCCTGGGTTGCGCGTAAAAACCCTTTTTCTTCAACAAACGCGATAAGTTCTTCGGCGGTCATGACCACTGCTTTACCGTTCTTAATTTTTTCATTAATCTCTGCGTAAGTTTTTTCTGCGCTCATACTTATTCCTCCATTTACAGCGCTCATTCCAGACATTATAAAACCTCTTCCAACATAGAAGAGGCTTGTATTTTCAACTCCCTCTTATCTGTCAGAAGAAACTTTCCTCTGCAGGAATTGGCACCATTCCTATAAATAAAGGCGGTTGCCGGGTTTCATCGGGCCAGTCCCTCCACCTCTCTGGATAAGAGCACTATTTAATTAGTTACTACAATTATTTAATAACAGCTTTTTATTTATGTCAAGACTTTTTTAGAAAAGGTGAACTTGAGCATGCTTAGCAGTTGTCCTCCCTGATGCAAGTTAATTTTCAGGACAGGTTGAGGAGTACGCAACTTTGTAGTAAAATCAAGTTAATCAACGCAGAAACAGGGTGGTTTAATGTTAGTAAAAGATGTAATGACAAAAGTACAAAACAGCCTTGTTCCGGAACAGTCACTCGATGAAGCCTGGAATTTAATCAAGCAGTTGGAAGTTGACGGATTACCTGTTATTGATCAAAAGGGCGGCATAATTACGCTGATTACCAAGGACGAACTATTTGATTTTAAACCAGTAATTTTCGGTGATTATCTTAAGGTAAACCAGATTATAAACAAGGACTTCTTTACGCTTACCGAAGATACTCCCCTTGTTGAAGCATGGTCCTTACCCCAGAAAATATTTCCTGTTATTGACGAAGAAGGTAAATTTGTTGGAATTCTATCCAAGGAAAAAGCTGGTTCAGCTTTATTCGGAATGGCTACCAGGATGTTTGCAGAAATAGAAACACTTCTTGATTCGGCTCATAATGGAATTATTGCCATAAATACTGAGGGTATAATTACGCTTTTTAATAAAGCCGCCGAAGAAATAACAAGACGGAAAAAAAGCTATGCTTTAGGCAAACATCTTTCTGAGGTTATAATTCCTCAAGAATTACTGGAAGCTTTGAAGGAAGATCAATTCCAGCCTCAGTGCAAGATATATGTGGACTATTCTAAAGGAAAACATATATATCTGACCAACCGCAGCAGGGTAGTGGAAAATGGCAAGTTAGTCGGCGCAGTTGGCGTCTTTCAGGATGTTTCAGAAATAGAATTTATATCCGAAGAACTGCAGTCAGTCAAGCAACTGTATAAAGAACTCGAATGTATTATAGAATCTTCTTATGACGGAATTCTGGTCACCAAACCGGATGGAGAGATAATTAGGGCAAACCATGCCCATGAGAGGATTACAGGTTTTCCCGGTGAAAGCATCATAGGAAAAAACTTTAAGAACCTTGTTGATGCTCACGTCTATTCAAGTTCAATAGTGGAGGCGGTCAAGAAAAAAGGGCAGCCGGTGAATTTAGTGGTCAATAAAGATAAAAACCAGTTATTGATTACAGGTAACCCGATTATGAATCAGGACAGTGTATTAACACACGTTGTGATCAATATTCGCGACCTTACGGAACTGAATGATCTGCGCAGCCAGTTGGAGCAAAGCCAAAGATTAAGCGAAAAGTATTATGATGAGTTAAAACAGTTAAGGATGAGGCTTTTAAGCCAGGAAGGTATAATCCTTACTTCTCCGAAGATGCAGGATTTATTGGCCATGGCTCTCAGGCTGGCGCAGGTTGATTCCACAGTGCTCATTACTGGAGAGTCGGGCGTCGGCAAGGAAGTTATAGCAAAAACTATTCATAAACACAGCAAACGGGCCAAGGAACCATTTGTAGTTGTAAACTGCGGCGCTATTCCGGAGAACCTTCTTGAGTCAGAACTTTTTGGCTATGAAAGGGGCGCCTTTACAGGAGCAAACAGGGAAGGGAAGGTTGGTTTAATTGAAATGGCCAACAACGGGACCCTGTTTTTGGATGAAATAAGTGAGCTTCCCCTCCCGTTTCAAGTAAAATTATTAAGAGTAATTCAGGTAAAAGAAATCATGCCGGTTGGGGGTAAAAAGCCCCGCTCTGTAAATGTCCGGATTTTGGCGGCTACCAACCGTAAACTTGAAGACCTGGTTCAAAAAGGTCTATTCCGGGAAGACCTTTTTTTCCGTTTGAACGTGATCCCGCTTTATGTTTGGCCTCTTAGGGAGCGGAAGCAGGAGATCATCCCGATGGTATATGCGTTTAGGGATAAGTTCTGTAAAGCTTACAACATTAAAAAGGATTTTGCGCCGGAAGTATTTGAAGTGTTCCTGGAATATAACTGGCCCGGCAACGTACGTGAATTAGAGAACCTGGTGGAAAGGTTAATCGTGACTTCTCCGGGCGCCCTGGTTTCTTTACCGGATCTGCCTGATTACCTTTTTGAGCATAACGATTCCTCACCGGGCGTTTTAGTTAAAGGCGTGCTGCCCATCAAAACCGCGCTTTTTGAACTTGAAAAGCAACTCATTAAAAATGCCTTGCAGGAGTTTGGAAGCACCTACAAAGCAGCTAAAGCGCTTAAAATAGACCAGTCTACACTTGTCAGGAAGATGAATCGTCTTAGAAGAAACGACTACTCTATTTGAAGCGATTAAACAAATTTAATATTTAATATTTAATATTTTTATAATAAAAAACAGGTCTTTTGAGAACCTGTTTTTTTGTTGGCTTTTCTATTCTTTGTTTAATTTTTCATTGCGCTTCTTAAGAAAGTCTAATGCTACTTCCGGAAAAATAGCCACCGAAAGCACATCTTCTTCCTGACGCATATACGGTTCTGCCAGTTTGCGGGCTTCTTCCAGGCCGGGTGGAAGTAGATCTGCGGGTCTGCAGGTTATTGGTTCTTCATCGCCGATGATCATTTCTTTGGCTTCTTTATTAATTGGCGCCGGGGGTTTGCCGTATTGACCGCGTACATAATTAATGATTTCCTCAGAATTGAATACCCAGCGTCCGAATAAAACATTTAACACTGCCTGAATACCCACTATTTGGCTTGTTGGAGTCACAAGCGGCGGGTAACCAAGATCTGCTCTGGTATGAGGAAGTTCCTCCAATACTTCCGGAAGCCTGTCAAGGGCGTCCTGTTCTTTTAACTGGGAGAAGAAGTTAGACATCATACCACCGGGAATCTGGTACAGAAGCACATTTACATCTACACTCTTTGGTGAAAGATCGAAATCGGCGTAGTGTGTTTTGCGCACTTCATCGAAGTACTTGGCAATCTCCACCAGAGACTCTAATTGCAGCCCTGTATCCCATGGTGTTTCTTTAAGAGTAACAACCATAGGCTCTACCGCAGGTTGAGATGTTTGCAAGGCCATCGTTGAAATAGAGCAGTCGATAACATCGACTCCCGCCTGGCAAGCCCTTAGATAGGCCATCGAAGCCATGCCGCTGGTATAGTGGCAATGAAGCTGAATAGGCACTTTCACAGTCTCTTTCCAGCTTTTCATAATTTGGTAAGCTGCTTCGGGGGATATAATACCTGCCATGTCTTTTAGACAGATAGAGTCAGCTCCCATTTCTTCCAGGGTTTTGGCAAGCTTTACAAAGTAATTAATATCATGCACGGGACTAATTGTATAACTGGCTGTCGCCTGAACATGCGCCCCTTCTTTTTTTGCCGCCTCCATGGCCTTCTGCAGGTTCCGGACATCGTTTAAAGCGTCAAAGATACGAAAGATATCTAAGCCATTATATACGGTTCTTTTAATAAACTCGGTTAAAACATCATCAGGGTAATTTTTATAACCGACAATATTTTGCCCTCTTAAAAGCATCTGCAACTTTGTTTTTTTACAGTGTTTTCTAATCGTTCTTAACCTTTCCCATGGATCTTCGTTGCAGAAACGCAGACAAGTGTCAAATGTTGCTCCGCCCCATATTTCCAGAGAATGATAACCTATATTATCTATTTTTCCTAGAATAGGTATCATGTGTTCGGTCTTCATCCTGGTTGCCAGCAGAGATTGATGCCCGTCCCGCAGTGTTGTGTCGGTAATTTTTACCGGTCTTTTAAGTTCTTCAGCCACTTATTTTCCCCTTCCTGTCTGGTTATCCTCAATGCAAGATTATATCTTTCAAATATTAATTAGGGAATTGTTCACACCGTATTGCTTTTTGGGTTGTTTTTGCATATCTCGGGGGAGGCTATGCATATAGGCAGCTGTTGTCAGTGGCTCATAGGATTGAATTGTGCAGAGTACGGACTTTCAAAGGGTTTTTCTTCAGTAACTGATATGCGATAATCTGCAATGTCAAAACTATAATGCGCTGCTCTGGAGGGCCGAGAACCTCTATAAAATCTGTAAAGCCCTATAAAAAAATCAGGTATTATTTTATTCCAGTGTTAATATGGCGACTTTGGGATTGACGGGATCTCCTGGTTTGACATAAATTTCTTGAATTGTTCCTTCCATTGGAGCAAAGATTTTTATATTCATCTTCATTGCTTCCATGGAACCTAATACATCATTCTTTTTTACCTGATCACCTACCTTAACGTCGATTGATACAATCGTACCAACTAGTTTTGGATTAACCGGCGTAGCCATTAAAATATTCCGCCTCCCTTTTCTTATAATTTAATAGGTCTTTAGTGAATAGCTTTTTTATTATCCTTGAGGAAAGTATTTGTTATCTGCAGCAGTTCGTCTTCCATTTCTTCTTCTAAGATATCCTTTATTTGGAGCATGTGTTCGCTCAATTTTTGCAGGACGAAAACCGGCGCTGAAGTACGCAACGCTAAAGCAATGGCGTCACTTGGCCGTGCGTCAATAACCATTTCCTTGCCACTCGCGCATATATGTATTTCAGCATAAAAAGTATTTTCATGTAAATCCGTAATCACTATATGTGAAATCTTTGCGCCTAAAATTGTACAGATATTTTTAAGCAGATCATGTGTCAAGGGCCGGGACATTGTAATATTTTCAAGAGCTACAGCGATAGCATGGGCTTCCAATGCGCCTACCCATATAGGAAGAACCTTTTTATCTTCCTGATCAGTGAGTAATATAATCGGATTGCCGGATGCGTCGTATGCAACACATTTTACATTTACAGGGATCATATTATCAGCCTCCTCTTGCGCTTATATAAGACGCAAGATCAGTTTATATGTATGCTATTTTATCATCAAGCACTTGTTTGTCAAATTATTTATGGTATGTATACAGTATGGAATCATTGATTATTTTTAGATCGTCTATTAGTTAGCCATTTAAAATTTTAATTTGACTTTTTCGAGGAATTTTTGTATACTAACTTTTGCTGTAATTTATGTGGAGCTGTAGTGTAGGGGTTTAACATGCCGGCCTGTCACGCCGGAGATCACGGGTTCAAATCCCGTCAGCTCCGCCATTTACGCCACGGTAGCTCAGTTGGTAGAGCAGCGGACTGAAAATCC
>DIEU01000069.1 GCA_002418775.1 Firmicutes bacterium UBA5766 | reverse complement strand
GGGGACTCTCTGGATTGGATCAGCCGCCACTTTAGCGTCTCAGTTAAAAGCATACAGAGCGCCAACAGTTTAAAAAGCGACCTCATTCATCCCGGACAAAAGCTGCTTATACCCACAGGAACAAAAACCACCAGCAATACAAGCAGCAAGTCTGCCACTGCTCAAACCAGCGGTTCAACAAAAACATACGTAGTAAAAAATGGGGACTCTCTGGATTGGATCAGCCGCCACTTTAGCGTCTCAGTTAAAAGCATACAGAGCGCCAACAGTTTAAAAAGCGACCTCATTCATCCCGGACAAAAGCTGCTTATACCCACAGGAACAAAAACCACCAGCAGTCCAGACTATAGGTCTGTTGTAGCCCAAACGCAGCAACCAAAACTTACTTCCCGCAGCTCAACAAATGAAGCAGGAGACAGTATTCTTTTAGTAGCAACCTCCCTTTTGGGAAGCCCTTATTCTTATGGCAGCTCCGGACCAAATTCATTCGATTGTTCAGGATTTACATCCTATGTTTTTAATAAAGTAAGTATAAGTCTGCCGCACAACGCCGCAGCCCAGGCTTCATTGGGAACACGCGTGGAAAAAACAGATTTACAACCGTTTGACCTGGTGTTTTTCAGCTATTACGGCAACCAGGGGATAAATCATGTTGGTATTTACGTTGGGGAAGGCAAGTTTATTCATGCCTCAACTAATGAAGGTGTAAGATATAATTCACTTAGTGACTCTTACTATTTGTCTAATTACCGCGGCGCAAGAAGAATCCTCTAAGATTGTTTTCAGCCCAAATTGCTCTCCAGTTCATTCCTGCGATCCCTGCTCATTAAATTAAATACTGCCTCACGCGGTGGAAGGTTATCATATAAAACAAGATAAATCTGTTCTGTGATCGGCATTTCCACTCCGTGCAAATCTGCCAGGCGGCGAGCGGCGCTTGTTGTGCGCACACCTTCCACTACCATATTTACTATAGCAAGTGCCTCCTGAAGCGACCTGCCTTTCCCAATCTCTATGCCTGCCCTGCGGTTCCGGCTGTGTCTGCTTGTACAGGTGACAATTAGATCACCCACACCGGCAAGCCCTGCAAAGGTAGATGGATTTGCTCCCATGGTTACACCGAGCCGGGTAATTTCAGCTAAACCCCTGGTCATCAGCGCCGCAGTAGTGTTGTCGCCAAAACCCAAACCCTCTGAGATGCCGGCGCCCAGAGCTATTATATTCTTCAGCGCTCCTCCCAATTCAACTCCCTTCACATCCGGACTGGTATAAACCCTGAAATATTCCGTCATCAAGAGATCCTGGGCTGCCGCAGCAGATTCTTCAGAAAAAGCCGCACAGACAACTGCCGTGGGAATACCCCTGCTTACTTCCTCGGCGTGGCTGGGTCCGGACAGAACCGCATATTCAAATTTCCCCGGCCCAGCTTCCTGAAAGAAGACTTCTGATAAACGCTGCAAAGTGTCCAACTCGATACCTTTAGCGCCGTTAATAATAACTGCTCCGTCCGTCAGATAAGGCAAGGCTTCCTGTAAAACGCCCCGGAAAGCGAAAGAAGGCACACAAAAGACAATGTAACCTGCCCCTGAAAGGACTTCCTCCATACTGACCTTAAATTTCAGCTTATCGGAAAGAATAACACCAGGAAGGTAGCGCAAGTTTTCATGTTTTTCATTAATCTCTTCAACCAGTTGAACTCTCCTTGACCATACTTCCACCTGCAGTCCCTTGTTTGCCAAAAGGGCCGCCAGAGCTGTAGCCCAACTTCCAGCGCCAAGAATTGCAACTTTCCTGTTCATGGAGAATCACCTTTCGTTTATTTGCCTGTTTACCGAATAGGCCGGTTAACTAACGTCCTATTTTTGTCTCTGTACCCGAAAGCAGTCTTTTTATATTGGGAAGATGCTTAAAAATTGCTATCCCGGCAGCTATAACCGAAAACATTACAATCTCACCCGGACTCTCACCCGGACGCGAAAAAACCAGCATAAAGACAGGCAGCGAAATCATCGCCAAAATTGATCCGAGCGAGACAAACCTGAACAGCGCAACCACAACCAGCCAGACCAATGCCGCCAGGCCAGTGACTAAAGGGTCAAGAGCCAAGAATACGCCCAGGGCGGTGGCAATTATTTTTCCACCCTTAAACCGCAAAAAAACTGGCCAGGAATGCCCCGCCAGGGCTGCCAATGCTGTAAAAAGCTGAACGTCTCCCCCTGCAAAATAACACCCCAGCCATACACAAAAGACTCCTTTAAGGGCATCTAGAACAAGTACCAGCAAACCCGACAGCAGGCCCATATTGCGCCAAACATTTGTTGCCCCTATATTCCCGCTGCCCTGTTTCCTGATATCAACCCCCCTTAAACGGGCAAGTAAAAACCCGAAAGGAATCGAACCAATCAGATAACTGATCACTACCAACAAAGCTACCTTCAATTAGGCTCTCCTTTTCTGGAACGTTTCCTCAAAATAAAACGTATTGGCGTCCCCTTAAAACCATAAGCCTGACGCAATTGGTTATCCAGGTGACGCAGGTAGGAGAAATGCATCAATTCAGGAGCGTTTGTAAAAAGCACAAAGGTTGGCGGCTTAACTGCCCCCTGAGTTGCGTAATAGATGGATACTTTTTTTGATTTTCTTGTTGGTGGCGGATTTCTAAGCTGTATATCTTCCAGTAAAGAATTCAGGTCACCTGTCCCAATTCTGCGGTTGTATTCAAGCCAGACGGTGTCTACTGTCCCCAGTAGTTGGTGGATTCTCTTTTTGACGAGCGCTGAAACCAGAACTATGGGCGCATAATCCAGAAAATTCAGTTCCTGACGTACTCTCTTTCTGTATAACTCTCCTGTACGTTCATCTTTTTCGATTAAATCCCACTTATTAACGACAAGTATGCTGGCTTTGCCTCTTTCGTGAACAAATCCGGCGATTCGCTTATCCTGTTCGGTTATACCGGTCTGGGCATCGATCATGATCAGCGAAATGTCGCAGCGTTCGATTGATTTTAAGGCCCTGATTACGCTGTATTTCTCGACGCTTTCTCTGATCTGGCTCTTGCGCCTTATACCTGCAGTATCTACAAGCAAATAATTCTTCCCGTCCCGCCGGTACCAGGTATCTATCGCATCCCGGGTTGTTCCAGGAACATTACTGACGATTACGCGCTCGTTGCCGAGAATGCTGTTTACCAATGATGATTTCCCGACATTGGGCCTGCCCACAACAGCCACTTTGACTATATCTTCCGGCAACGCTTCATTTTCAAAAGCAGGCAGAACTTGCAGAAGCCTGTCCAGCAGGTCACCCGTATTCAGACCCTGGGCGGCTGAACAGGGAATGGGTTCACCCAACCCAAGTACGAAAAAATCATAATAATTAACAGCACCGTCATATTTCTCCACTTTATTCGCCACCAGCAAAACCGGTGTTCCTGCCCGGCGAAGGTTGACAGCTATTTCCTCGTCTAACGCAGTCAGACCTGAACGCGCATCAACGACAAAAAGGAGCGCGTCAGCCTCACTTATGGCAATCTCCACCTGCTGTCGTACCTGACCGTAAATTTCATCTGTTTCCTGGTAATCAAGACCGCCTGTATCCACCAGAATAAAGGTGCGTCCGTTCCATTCGACAGTTTTATACTGTCGATCCCTGGTTATCCCCGGATTTTCTTCAACTATTGCCGCCCGCCCACCCGTAAGGCGGTTGAACAAAGTGGATTTGCCAACATTAGGGCGGCCTACTATCGCTACAACCGGCTCAGACATGATATCCTCTTTTCATAATTACGTTTTTTTCCGGAAAGAATAGCCTCAACAATCCCGCGCGGGCCATCCGCCACGGCAACATTTGCTTTCAGTTTTCCAGCTAGATCCCCGACCCGGCTTCCGTCCAGGAAAACAGGTTCATCCTTCTTTAACATTACGGAAGGAATCACTACTACATCCCCGAGTTCCATATCCTTCAATATACCATAAACATCATCCGGGGTTAATAAACCGGCTACTGTTACTCTTTCCCCAAAAAATCTGTTTTCAATCACTCTTAAATTCACTTTTAATTTTTTAACCCTGTTTAGTCTGTCTATAACAGGAATTAATAATTTTTGACCAGCTACTCCCGTAATAATTGTCGCCCTTACCTGATCAGGCAGTTCTTCAGGCAGCTTTTTGGAGGTTTTCGCCCATTCATCCATGAAAATTCTGGCTAAGCCGACACCGTTTTCAGTCTGTGGAAAACCGCCGTATCTTAAAGCGCCGGGGAATTCGTGGCCCGCAGCAAGATAAAATTCATCACCGGCAAAAACGAACGGGTAACCGCCCTGTTTTAAACACCATTTCTGCGATTCTTCAACCAGGACCAGTACGTCCCGGGCTTCTTCGCGGGTAAAACCCTGCAACGGAAAGAGGCCTTCCCTGTAGCGGGTTAAGCCAACAGGAACAACGGCCAGTGAATAGACTGCCGGCCACAGGTTATACAAAGCCTTGATTGTTTTTTGTAGTTCCAGACCATCATTTATTCCGGGACAGACCACAGCCTGGGTCTGCATCATGATTCCGCCCTGGGCCAGAAAAGCCAGCTGTTCCATAATTTTTCCCGAGCGGGGATTGTTCAGCATTTTATTACGTAAAGCGGCATTGGTTGTGTGTACAGATATGTAAAGCGGAGTAAGCCTCAGTTTAACAATACGCTCTAGATCTCTTTTTCTTAAGTTTGTCAGTGTGATAAAATTCCCGTGAAGAAACGAAAGCCTGTAATCATCATCGTTAAAATAAAGTGTTTTCCGCATACCTTTAGGCATCTGGGCCAGGAAGCAGAAAATACAGTTGTTTTGGCAGCGCTTAATCCTGCCCAGTCCTTCCTGCTTGAAGCAGATACCCAGATCTTCTTCGTAATCTTTCTCAATGTTTAAAAGCCATTCTTCACCGCTTTCTTTTTTTAAAAGAACAGATATTTTTTCAGCACAGGTAAGGAACCTGTAATCTAAAATATCCCTGACGGATTCGTCATTAATCGATTTTAACCTGTCCCCCGGTTCGACTCCCAACTGAGCGGCGATCCCCTCCGGGACAACTTCTTCTACAATCATCCGTACTTCCTTCATACTTCCTTCATATATAAATAATGTCACGTATAAATAATACAAGAAGAAAATGGGCTTTGCCAAGCCCATTTTCCAACAAGCATTATAATCAGTCAAGTTTATCAGCCTAGATAAGGATTTAAAAGCATCCCGTCTTAAGCACATGGTGATAAAATGAGAAATGCATCAAATATAAACTTACTGGAACATTATTCCTTAAAATTTTATAATGCCCTGAAAAATTCCGGTTTCAGCAGGGAAGGATCTTTTTTAGCCAGTATTCTCTCCAAATCTTTTACTATTTTACTCTTTTCTTCCGGAAGACGAACCCTTACCGGCAGATAGTTTGACGCATGCATGGAAGTAAAGAAACAGTTTGTGAAATTGGCGTTTTCGATAATCAGCTTCATTTCTTCAAGAGATTCGAAGGGAGTGATCAGATGGAAGTCTCCCCTTTTGATCTCTTCATCCATCGGCGTGCCTGGTACTATAATCAAGGTCAGCGCAGCGGCGAACTCAGGATCGATTTCACTCAATATCCGGGCGCAGGAAAGAGCATGTTTCCTGCTGTTCTCCACACCGCCAAGACCCAGGATGATCGTTGCCGACAGGCCTATACCGGCTTCTTTTACTTTATGACCGGCTTCCACCATTTCCTTATAGGTTTCCCTCTTACGCACTCTTTTTAATATCTCGTCATCGCCGCTTTCAACACCCATATAAAGAAAAGTCAGCTTTAACTCCCTCAGCTGTTTTAGTTCTTTAACCTCCCTGCGCAGAATGTCTTTCGCTGTAGCATAGGCGCTAACCCTGTCCAGATTGGGCAGTTTTTCGTTAAGATGTTCAAGAACTCTTTTCAATTTTGGAAAAGGATAAACCAATGCGTCGCCATCCTGCAAAAAGATCCGCTTCCCGTCCCAGTTCCGGGCAATTGCGTAAACGATATAAGGCATCGTCCGTAAAGTTACACCGTTGTTCTTATATAGGGCAAGCGCATCAATCTCCTGCATTGCCTCTTCCGGTTCCCTGAGTCTCAAGGTGGATCCGTAATAATTGCAGAAAGTACAGGTATTATTTGAACAGCCGCTGGTCAAGGGCAGGAAATAACTCTTCCATTCACTGGGAGGGCGGATTATGTCAGGTCTTGAAAATGCCATCAGAATAAAACACCTCTTTAATATATGTTTGAAAAGACAAAGTTTCTTAATAAAGCAGTTACAATTTAAAATATACTTTTTAAGGATATTTTGTGATCGCCCTATAATTATTTATTATACCAGTATTCTTTGCTTTAAGGAATACTTACAAACAAGGAATCTTAATGTCTAATTATTTAGCTCTCCGGCGCCTCAACCTTTATCATATTCTTCTTCAAACATACATAAAGACGAATATGATTTTTCTCCGCGGCTGTAAAATCCCATGAAGGAAAGGTTTTTTGCAATCTCTTCATGATCTTTCGGGATATCGCCAAATTCCATTTGCATTTCTGCAAGAGCGGAAGTGCGGTATAAGACAGAAGTGCGTCCATCGAAAAATTGCACAATACGCGCGTAACTGTCCATTTCCATGATCATCTCTTTAAGGATCATCCCCGTTAAAACAGAAAAGCGCGAACCTCTGTTGACACACCAGAGGTATTTCCCCTTGACAAGCGGTTTTACCTGATTCAGATCAAGTTCCTGCATACCGTCGTTTAAAGGGACTATATCAAACTCTAATTTTTGATCCGGCATGGCAGGCGGATCATTCTCTTCAAGGGAAGGGACAATCACCTGGATTAAATCTACTGCGTCGGCCGGGTCTTTGGCATATTCCTCCTTAAGTTCGAACAGCCCGTGCAAAGTCCTGAAACAATTCGGGTAATGAAATTTAACCCAGCGATCTATTTCCTGTTTTACCTGCGGATCAATATCTTTTACACTACAACCTTTTATCCTGGTAACGACATAACCAGCAAGGTTAAAATCATTCTTCAGATTATCAACAAAATTGTTCCAGTCGTCCGGAAAAATCCGTGCTACTGAATGAAGGCGGGTTTCGCCATCGCGAAGGCTGGGAATTTGAATATTCGCAGGCATCCCCATAATAACTGCGCTCAATGTCGCTGCACTCATTCTTTCACCCCTTTGAATATGAAATACTGATTTTCTATAAAACTCAAAACTACCCTGAAAAATACTGGACCTAAGGGAGTAAAATGCCTACGTGCTCATGTTCGCCATTTATAAAATCGCACTTAAGGCATTGCCCTCCCTTATGCTGCCATTTTCATCCTCCTGCTGGCGCCGCTTGAAGAGGCATAGATATCTCACAAGCTGCCGCAGAATAATCTTAGGTTACTTGTAATTTTTCCCGGCTTCCCACGCGCCGCCGATTATCCTACCAATACCGACATATTTTTTGTCTCTGACAGAGAAAAGAAAGGGATTGGTTTTAATTAAATCCGGTATGCCGCCAGTCAGGTATTGATCATCCATATAAGTTTCCGCAACTTCACCTACAAAGACTATATTATCTGTTAACACGTCCACTACCTCAATAAGCCTGCACTCCATGCAGATAGGGCAGGTTTTAATCATCGGCGCTGTCTCAAGCTTACCGTAGAATATTTCAAAGACACCTGACTTGTCCACACTATTCCCCGACTTTATTCCGCAGTAATCTGTCGCCTCCATAAGTTCAGCAGAAGGAATGTTGACGCTGAAAGTTTTGTTTTCCTTTATTCCGTCATTTGTATAACGGACTTTCTCTAAGGAAACCGCCAGAACAGGAGGCTTCATCTGGATCGCGCTAAAAAAAGCGACTGCCAGGAAATTTGGTTTACCGCCGACATTCGCCCCGACAAGGACCATCGGCATCGGGTAAAGAAAATTATCTGCGCCAATAGCAATTTGGCCCATTTTTTAACCCCCTTGTTTTTTGTGCTTGCCTCACAGGCAAGTCAAATGTGAAAAGATTAAGATTATTATAACATTATCTTCTTTTGTGGAAGTGATTTTTTTGAACAAAAAAAACTGTTTTAATTATGGCAGGAAAGCGATACATGATAAACTTTCAAAGAGTGTGTGAGGAAGTGGCAATATGAAAAATAACCTTATTAAACCTATAACTCAAGAGTTCAGCGAATACTTGAAGGATGAATCACGTATTACAGGGGCTGCAGAGAGTATTTCTTTCCCCAGGACCAGGGAAGATGTCGTCACCATTATGAAAGAATTATATCCAAAAGGGATACATGTAACTGTACAGGGCGCCCGGACCGGAGTAACGGCTGGCGCCGTGCCCAAGGGCGGACATATTATGAACCTTTCCAGAATGGACGGCATTTCAGCAATACGAAAGGATAACAAAGGAAGTTTCTGCATAACCGTTCAAGCCGGAATAACACTATCAGGACTCAGAAAACAAATTAAAGATAGAAATTTTGATGTCCTAAAGTGGAGTACAGAATCAAGGATAACCTTTGAAGAATTCTGCAAAGCTCCCGAACATTTTTTCAGCCCCGACCCGACAGAGACTTCGGCTACTCTTGGGGGCATGGCTGCATGCAACGCATCAGGAGCATGCAGTTTTTTATATGGACCGATAAGAAGGCATATCACCGCGCTCAAAATAGTCCTTTGCAGTGGACACACCCTGACAATCAGGCGGGGGGAAACATTTGCGTCCGGAAGAAAGCTGGATTTGATTACCGATCAGGGGCATAGCTTTACTGTATATCTGCCTGCCTATGAAATGCCCAAAACCAAGAACGCCTCAGGTTATTACGTTGAAAATGATATGGATGCAATTGATCTGTTCATCGGTTCTCAAGGGACCCTGGGAATTATCACAGATATTGAAGTCGGGCTAATGCCTTTTCCAAGGATAGTCTGGGGGATCTGCTGTTTATTTGAAAACGAAAGAGACGCGGTTGTTTTTGCAGCAGTTCTGCGGGAGCAGCTAACTAATATTGCAGCTATTGAATTTTTCGACAGGGATTCCTTAGCCATATTACGCACACAGAAAAAAGAAAATCCGGCATTTGCCAGGCTGCGTATAATTGAAGAAAGATTAAACGCCGCCGTCTATATTGAACTGCATTGCGATCAAGAAAACCTGGCCATAGAAAGTCTGGCCAAAATTAACCAATTAATGATAGAATCCGGCGGATCCGAAAAGGATTCCTGGGTTGCACGCAATAATACTAACCGGGATAGTTTGCTTTTCTTCAGGCATGCGGTACCGGAGAGTGTTAATATGCTGATTGACCGCCGCAAGAAAGAAGATCCTTCGATAACAAAACTCGGCGCCGATATGTCCGTTCCCGGCCACCGCCTGCACCATGTAATGAGTATGTACCGCTCCATGTTAGACGAGAGCGGTCTGCAATCGGCAATCTGGGGTCATATCGGTGATAATCATCTGCACGTCAACATACTGCCGCATAATGAGGAAGAATATAAAAAGGGCCAGGCATTAGTTGCCCTCTGGGCGGCTGAGATAACAAAATTGGGCGGGTCTGTTTCTGCCGAGCATGGTATAGGCAAGCTTAAAACAGTTTTTCTTACAATGATGTACGGACAAGATCACGTAAATGAAATGGCTGCCCTTAAAGCAGTTTTTGATCCAAAGGGTCTGCTGTGTGCAGGGAATATGTTTGTCCCGCTAGTTGCGGAACGATAGTTGACATTGAAACATCCAGCTTGAAAGGGTCAGGCTGTTTCAAATATGTGGCATATACCTGTTTTATATAAGCAATATATTGCATAATTAAAACTCATAGCTTATTATTTAGTAATAAGAATATTAAATAACCGCAGTATCTTTTTGGAAAGGAGACTACGCAATGCCAGAGGAATTTAAGCCAGGATGTCAGCGGCCATCAATAAAAAAGATGAATATTGAGACGAACGCAAGTACCCAAATGGAAGCGAAGGAGGCAAGGAAACCAATGGTTAAAGTAGGAAAGCAGGCCCCTGATTTTACAGCTTCAGCTTTTTATCAAGATAAATTTGTTAATATTAGCCTTTCAGAGCATAAGGGAAAATGGGTTTTGCTTTGTTTTTATCCTGGAGATTTTACTTTTGTCTGAGCCACAGAAATCTCAGCAGTTGCTGTGAAATACCCCGAATTCCAAAACCTGGGCGCTGAAGTGTTATCCATGAGCGTAGACAGCGTGTTCGTGCATAAAATGTGGAATGACCATGAACTATCTAAAATGATTGGGAAAAATGTTCCGTTTGCTATGTGTTCAGACCAGGATGGAAGTATAGGTAAAGCCTATGGAATTTATGATGAAGATAGTGGTATAGAGACACGGGGCAGGTTTATTATCGATCCTGATGGAAATATTCAAGGCTTTGAGGTTTTAACCCCGCCGGTTGGTCGAAATGTTAAGGAATCAATCCGTCAGTTACAAGCCTTTCAGTTAGTCCGCAACTCCGAAGGGACAGAAGCCACCCCATCCGGCTGGAAACCTGGCAAACAAACGTTAAAACCCGGTCCGGACCTGGTAGGCAATGTATGGAAGGTATGGAAAGTGGATCAAGCATTTAATGATTAGTATCATGATTATTCATGTTCTAAACAGATAAAATCATGATAATATTGAATACTTCATCAAGTCATGAGAAAACAGATGGGATAGCCGATTAGTTTTTGAGGTTATCCCATTACTTATTTTCCAATCTTGATAACGTCACCCTTTCACTTGCGAAACATACAATATATTTAACATTTGACTTCGTATAACCGGATTGCTAAATAACAATTAGCAGCAGCGGTTCCTTAATAACTATACAGCAAATAGATAGGCTATTATTATCTCTTGTCTGTTAGCTTGTAACTAGGTCGAGTAGATGTGAGCCTCTCGGACTTTAGGAGACGCTTTGTGTTCCCTGTTTCTCCCCGTTTCCTCTGGAAGTGTCACAATATTTGCTCCATGGCCCAATTGGCGCACATCCCTCACAGAACCGTACAGGCCCTACAGTCTACAGTGGTACCATCAATGAAGTGGGCTACATGGAGGTTGAAACTGAAAAAGCCGGCGAAGACACCACCTTTGCCAGGATATTAACCTTAGTCGAGGAAGCCCAGGAAAGCAAAGCTCCAACCGAGCGATATCTGGCTAAGTTTGCCAGATATTACACCCCTGGCATAATTCTGCTATCGGTTATCATCTTTTTATTCACCAGAAGAGGTTAAAGCATTTGTGGGTACCAACAGCCAGGTATTGACCAGCGCGGCCAGTGTGGAAGTATATTCTGAACATCACCTGGCCAGGGCGATTGTCAGTGAAGCGGACGACCAGTTTGAACCAGTGGATGATTTCCAAGTGTACCCTGGTAAGGGAACCTCGGGCCATGTATCCGGTGTAAATATTTTGGTGGGAAACCGTGCTTTAATAACAGAAGCAGGCATTACCATACCTGTGGAAGTGGAAAATTACCTGCAGCAGCAGGAGACAGCGGGCTGTACTGCGATTATCATCGCAAAGGGCGGCCAGGTTACCGGTGTAGTGTCCATAGCCGACCAGTTAAGGTCAGATGCGGCCGAGATAATCGGCAGGCTAAAAAAAATAGGCATCAAGTTAATTATGCTTACCGGTGATAATCCCCGCACCGCTTCGGCAATTGCCAGTGAACTGGGCTTGGATGAATACAGCGCCGGCCTTTTGCCGGAACAGAAAGTGGAAGTAATAAACAAATATATACAGCAGGGCAATGTAGTTGCGATGGTAGGCGACGGTATAAATGACGCCCCGGCCCTAGCCACTGCCGATACAGGTGTGGCGATAAGTGCGGCCGGCGCCGATGTAACCGTTGAAGTTGCCAATGTGATATTAATGGCGGACAGACTAGCTATGGTTCCCTACGCTATCGGCCTCAGCAGGGCTGCGGTGGCAAATATCAAGCAAAACATTGCTTTTGCCATAGCGGTGGTGTTGCTGCTGATTGCGGGTGTATTGGGCAAATATGTATTTTTGGCTTCGGGGATGCTGGTACATGAAGCCAGTGTTTTATTGGTGATCTTAAACGCTATGCGGCTGCTTATCTATAAACACAAGTCAATAAACCCATGATATCAAGGGATTATTAACTGTCAGTTGTTTAAAGCTGACAGTTTTTATTTTTTATTATAATTAAAATCACTTTTAGGATTGCTTTTAGTTAACAGAATAACTGAATGCGCAGTACTGTAGCGGTTTTTGGTTGAAACCTCCCAGTTCCAGCATTAGCTAGATATTCTTCAGTATTTTTTAAAAACCCTTGAGTAAATTAGCATAGAAAGCCAGTACTTCCCATTACAAAAGCATGTTTGGTGTTGTCAAAGTAAACCACAATTCAATGGAACTTGATTTGCAATGACACTGGCGCTGAAGTTATTATAAATTCAGGCCATTATTTCTAAAAACATCCGAGTTCGCAGGCAAATATTTTTATCTTCAATTCATTGCAAGTATCTCCAATAACTTTTGGTGGCACATGCAATTCGTCAGCTAATTTCCTAGCTAAAGTGCAGCTGAGTTTCCCATCCTTAGCAGCATTTTTGACTGCAATGTTAATTTCCGGCGTAGTTTTCATAGGGTGATCACAACCTTTCAATTTATATGTGATTATAATTATTTTAATATATCAGTAACAAAAAATCTGTAACCAATGTTACCAAAATCACAGGTAAAATAAATTACTTTTTTAAGTATTTTTACCTGTTGTTAGAAAAAAATGATATTAAACAGCTTATTCTGAACCTGGCCCGCAATGGTCTTGAAGCTATGGATCCAGCGAGATATCTTACTGTAAAAACATTCATCGACAAAGAAGACGTGGTTATGGCTGTATGCGACCAGGGAAAGGGAATTCCGCCGGAGCATTTAGATAAAATGGGCATACCATTGGGAACAACATTTTTAGTAACCTTTAATGTTCCGGAGAAAGATAAAATATTACAGGGCGCCTTAAATTGTGTTTGGCTGTGATGCGATAGGCGGCGTTTTACTTAAGAAAATTGGCAATATTATACACTCCTAAACTTAATTTTGTTTAGGAGTTTCCAGTTCTAAAGCTAATTTGTCCCGCAAAAGCAGGATAATAGTGGTAAAAATTAATAGTGCAGGCCCGACCTCCCGAGGGAGGCCAGTTTGACAGGATCTAGCCCTGTCACCTGCATTATAAGTATAGCAGAAATAGCAGGTGTAGTCAAAGACAGATTATCTCAGGGGTTTGCCGGTATTGCAAATATAAAACGTAATTATTGATTACAGGTTAGTTTATATTGCACGCGGGGTTATTTCTTTGTATCAAAATGGATTCTATTCTATTTCTTTCACTTTGATCTGGTATTTCTTTATAGCTAAAACCGCATTGATATTTTAGAATCTTATTTCTTATACATGGATTTGATTCCGAAACCATCAAATGCCCACTAATTTCGTTTAGCAGGTTATTAGTTTGTCCTATATAAAAAAGCTTGTAAATCTTAGACTCTATTGTGTAAAGTGCATACACTCCCCCTCTTTGCGGGGTTAATACTATGGAATAATTATTTAAAGGTAATGCTCTAATCAATTGTTATAGAACTCCCATCATAAATATTAAAATAGAAAGTTATAAAGTATTTTCAGGGTAGTAGGTACGTATGGTTTATGATTAATTTATGGCAGCATACAATCCTATCTTTGTAAACTCCTTTTTTGCACTCCCCTTATTAATTATATTCTTACTAAGAAAAATTGTCGAATGTTTATTTGGGGCTTGCAAATGGGATGGGTATATTCAGACCGCAAAATAATATAATCGAATGTTGTTAATGTATACCATAAAATTACATTTGTAGTGGCACGTCTTTTGTTTGTGTCTGCTAAGCCTTAGTATATGGGATAGACATCCATGTTGCGGCGCCAGCAGGAGGATGAAAATTTATCAATAAAGATGAAAATTTATCAATAAAGAGGAGGCCAATGCCTTAAGTGCGATTTTGGGCTTTGCGAACATGAGCACGAAGGCAGTTGACCTCCCTAAGGCAAGTTATTTTTCAGGATAGTTGCCCGGGTTAAGTGTCAAGGTGGGTATTGGGCTGGATTATCGGCAGCTCAATTGTAAATATGGCGCCTGATATAGAGTTTTCAGCAAATATTTTTCCAAGGTGCTTTTCAATAACACTTTTACTGATGGACAATCCAAGTCCCAAATTACCTTTTTCACCTTTGTAGAATCTTTCAAATATATAAGGAAGATCTTTTGCTTCGAAGCCGGGGCCATCATCTGAAATAGTAATTTCCACTTTGATTTTAGCGCTACAGCGTAAGTTCGTTTTGCGCCTTGATAACTATCCGGTTTCCAAGAATTTCTTTTTCCGGTGAGACTGGTAGGCGACATAGTTACGTCTTAAATAGCAGCTTAACTCTGCCAGGGTCTTCCGGATCCGCACAGGATCTTGGGTAAAAGCCGCCCCGATTAAGTGATAGGCCTGCGGCATAGTCAATTTTTTTAAAGCGCATCCGGATCTCCAGAGTAAAAAGATGGGCGATAAAGACAAAAAGCATGTGCCGGCGCCAGGCGTTCCACGAACGCGCTTCGTAATGATCCATCCCGAGGCAGCTTTTGCATTCCTCAAAGCACTGCTCAGTGGGCCAGCGCTGGGTGGCAGCCCGGTCGAGCTCTTCCCTGGGGAGATCACCCGGAGCGTTGCTTAGCGAGTACTTGATCTGTCCGTTTTCGTACTCCCGAATATAGAGCCAGAGTTCGTCGCCGGGTTGTCCGTCCCGGTATTCGATTACCCGACAGCATTTCACTTTGCCAGCGCCTGATTAATCATTTGAGCCGCCAGCCGGTTTTTGGTGGCGAAAGTAACCTCTTCGGGAATGCCACAACTGGCGCGTTGATCCTGGTACTCTTCAGTAAACTACTTATGGGGCAAGTAGAGCCGCCGATCCAGTAGCCCATATCCTTGGGCGCCCGAGTACCCGATGAACACGCCGGCCTGGCAGTTATCTGTTTTGCCCAGGATGCCGCAATGCTGGCGACCGGCCCCCACCGAATGGCTACCCTTTTTGGGAAAGTCCGACCCGTCTACGGTAATCATCCCGTTCGGGTTGTTGACCACGGAAGCCAGTCGTTGTTGATACAGGCGCAGCATCTTTGGTTCGTCCCAGGGGGAACGCTGGAGGAAGAACTGCATCGGGCGTACCGCCTCTTCCCCCTGGTAGCGCAAGGCAATGGGCTCGATGGACTTGCGGTCCAAATCGCTCAGCAAATCTTTGACAAAGGTTTCACCGTGTTGACGCTGTTCACTGCGCTGATAACATTCCTGAAAATATGCCAGGTATTCATCCAATGCAGAGCCAAGTTGTTCTACCGTCTCGGCATTCACACCGATTATGGCCAAAAGGTCTGGACTCCAGTCCGGTTTATGCAGCATCAAGTTAAGCACCCTTTCTGCCACTTGCTGCCGAACCCCTTGGGCTATTGTAGCGCAGGCAGTTTGGTTTATCCGCCCTTTTTTAAGTTACGCTGTAGTACTTATTATTAATCAATAAAGAAGCTTTCGATTTAGAAAAGCAAAATCCTCCTGCGTCCTTTGAAAATACTGCTTTGTTTCTTATTCCCAGGTTCTGAGAATCCGCTTGTTAATACTTGATGATTTACTTTTAAACATAAAAAAACCTTTCGTTATCATTTATAGATAACGGAGAGATATCTTATAATCACCCGGATCCTAACTAAAAAGCCAAACTCCTTAGAAAGCACAAAAGCCCTGAGCAGGGCTTGTAAGTAATCTGGTGCGCCTGGTAGGAATCGAACCTACGCACCCGGCTCCGGAGGCCGGCGCTCTATCCCCTGAGCTACAGGCGCAATATATTTTTAATGACAGAAATAATTATATATAAAAACACACCTTTTAGCAAGGTTAAAAGAACTGTTAAGAGGATCTTGTACGACAGGCATCAAATATTAAAAATCATGACAATTTAAAAAATCAATGATATCCGGGAAATTGAGGAAATTCAACATTCTGAGGCAGCTTCCGGGAAAGAGATTCTACCGGAACCTCCAGCGGACTTAAATCAACCTGCTGCTGAATTGATTTAATGGTTTCAGCGGAATGATGCAGAGCTTCCTCTTCATTCTTCACTAAGGGCAGATCAAAAACACGCTCTCTTCCGCTTCTGTTAATAACCGAAGGCAGACTTAAACAAACATCTTTTATCCCGTACTGACCTTCCAGCAGGCCGGAAACAGTTAAAATTGTGTTTTCATCTCTTAAGATACTCTGGCAGATGCGCCGAATAGCCAGTCCAACCGCATAAAAGGTTGCCCCTTTGCGTGCAATTACCTCGTACGCAGCACGACGCACTTTACTGGTAATAAGATCAATATCCATATGAGGATGACCGCAGCGGCTGCAGAAATCTTCGACAGAAAAACCTGCAATATTGGCCAGGCTCCAGACGGGCACTTCCGTATCACCGTGCTCGCCTATAACATAGGCGTGTATGTTTCGTGCTTCAACCTTGCAATGCTCGCTGATCAGATAGCGAAAACGGGAGCTGTCCAGCACAGTTCCCGAACCGATGACCCTCTTCGGAGATAATCCCATCAGCTTAATAGCCGCATAGGTCAGAATATCAACAGGGTTGGTGACCATTAATAATATGGAGTCCTGTTCCTGATCGATGATTTTCGGCAATACCTCTTTTAATATCCCAAGATTGCTGGAAACCAAATCGAGCCTTGTTTCACCAGGTTTCTGCGAAAGGCCGGCGCTGTATACAATTATATCCGCATCCCGGCAATCCTCATATTCTCCGACATAAATCTTAATCGGCTTGATGAACGAAGCGCTGTGAGCTAAGTCCATTGCCTCCCCTTCCGCCCGGTCCCTGTTGATATCCACAAGCACAAGTTCACTTACCAGCCCGCTGATCATCATGACATACGCGCTGCAGGCGCCTACTGCGCCCGCCCCAATTATTGCAACCTTTCTCTGATCTCCGAATTGCATACCGTTTTCCTCCCTGGTCCCGTAATAATGTTTTATTATCTCCCAGCACACATTCGATTAATCAGAACAAAAGGCATTGTATCCAAGAAAAATATTCACATTTCATTTTTCGTGTTCTCAGGAAATCCAAACACTAATTCAGCATTTCCAAAAAACTTTCCACCCTTGTCATACTTTGGCCCTCCATAAAATTACGCGAATCAATACAATCTCCTTCCAGATTCAAAAAGGGAATCCCTTTACTGTTCAACGCCTCGCGTAAAATGCTTACCATTCCCGTGCTCTGGCGGCAGCCCCAGTGGGAAAAATGAATAACGCCGTCACACCCGTATTCGCTGACCAGCTTTAATATCAGTTCAACGCGTTTTTCTCCGGAACCCCAAAAGGGATTAGACAGAATCTTAGCAGCAACACTTCCCCACCAGTCCTCAGGTGATAATTTGCCCCAGGTAACTGCGCTGACTTCTTCAAAGGCAATTACGTTTCCCAGATCCTGTTCTATTTTTCTAAGCAGTGGATTCGGATAATAGGGTTTGAAGTGAAGCCACAGGAGGCGCTTTTTCTGCAAAGGCACTGCCGGGCGCCCCTTGTTTATTCTTTCAGATAAATCCTTTCTCAATAGGGAGTAATATTTCACTGCTTCGGGCGTACCAAGCATATTGAAAGAAATAACTATTCTGTTGAGCGATTCATCCCCCAGCCATGGAGCAGGGTTATTTTTTCTAAGCTCGTTTACAGCTACCATTTGTTCCCGGGCAGCGTTTACATGCCCCGCTACAAGTGAAATATTCCTGGGCCTGGAAGGCAAAAGATAATTCAGCTCTTTGGCCAACAAAGACAGTTCTCCCGCCAGCCAACTTCTTGACTGCTGATCATCATTGTATGGAATATGAATAAGATAGTAAGGACAGTTGAACATCCTGCTTGACATTTCCAGAAATTTTACCGCACCATCACATAAATGGCTCGTTGCTATTATTGCATCAGGACGGGGGAGAACCCGGTTTACGGCCATGCCAAGAGCGCAACGGTGAAAGCCGCAAAGGTCCGCCGAGTACCAGGCTCCCTCCGCCGCCTTTAGAAAACCTGTCCCCCAGCTCATGTTGGCGACAACAGCAGCAGCAACCTCCGGCATAAAGGGAACTCCACCCATGGACCAGATTAATTCTGAAGGTGTATAGACATTTGTCCAAATTACCGGCTTGTCTACAAGGTAAGCCTGTCTGAGCAGTCTCAAGACGTTGTTATAGAAGGATTTGCTGCTCTTCTCAAATTTCCCGGGGCGCCAAAGCATAGTCAGCAGTTCAAGGACAAAATATGAATAGGGGGACGAAAGAAGCTTATACATTTTTGCAGATGAACTTTTTTCTATATATTTTTTTAGGTTCACTGTTCAGATCGTCTCCAAAAAAGCCTGGATGCGCGTATGAAACTGAGCAGGCACCCCGCTTTTGTATTCCCCTTCAAGGTGCAGAAAGGGTATGTTTAAACCGGAACAAAAGCGCCGCCATAAGGGTATTTCATACAGGCCGTGATCGCAAAATTTTATTGTATACAGGATCACTCCCCTGGCCCCCGTCCGCTCAACAAGATCACTGATATATGGAAAGCGGCGGCTCGTCATTCTGGGGCAGGAAGGTTTGCTGAGATAAGCCCTGGCAAGGGATAGAAACTCATCTTCGTTTTGGGAATATATCACTTCAACATCACTGCGCTGTTCCGTACAAAAGTCAACCTTAATAACTGTCGCCTCATACTCGTTGATTAACTGCAAAATACCGTCGTCAGGCAAAACGGTGCCGGAAAGAATAATTGGCCTCTCACCCGCCGGTTCAGTGTCTTTTTGGGTTTTCTCATACAAAGGCTGCCTGGAAAGCAATTTGTCCGGAACAGCGCTGCCGTTTATTTCACCCAGCCACCTGGCCAATCTGCGCAATTCCCAGCTGTAATATTCCACGTGAGTGCCGCTGACCTGACGGGGGAGATCCAGAAGAAAAACTGACTCACCCTTCGACTTGCGTATATCATAGCAGCGGCGCATACCATCACAGCAAGTCGTAAAAACAACAGGGATTGAATCAGACGGATAAACGCAGGCACGGACATATGAACAGTAATTGCGAGGCAACAACCCAGTTTCCCTGGGCGCCGGAGCAAGAAGTCGCCTCGGGGTAAATCCCATAGCACGGATAATTTCCAAAGGGATATAAGAACAAGTCGTTTCTATGTACAAACTCTTCATCTTCATCGTTCCAGAATTCCTCTTAAAAGCTATACCTGATTATCCAATATTTTATCACACTGGTAAAAATATTGGAAAGTTGTTCATCTAAAAGAATAGGCTCCTTATATTGCTTGACTCACCTGGTGATTTTTTGTAGAATAAGATTAAAGAAAATATGTGCCTGTGGCTCAATGGATAGAGCATCTGACTACGGATCAGAAGGTTGGGGGTTCAAGTCCCTCCAGGCACGCCAGATTTTTAAAGGCATCCTGCCAAGTGGCATGGTGTCTTTTTCTTATATACGTATCCGTAATACCATATATAACTATTATGATAATAACAACTAAATTTAATTGTCAGGATGCCTTATTTTTTTATCAGGAGGACGAATTAAAAAGTAGTTATTTTCTGTTCAAATGGTGATTTTGTTTGAAAGGTTCCTGCTTATTATTCCCCCGAACAAAAACCAGGTTTGTTCCCTATAACAGGTGAGCGCAATTCAATCGCTGTCCTGGTGATGTTAACATGCCTGACCTTGTTTTGATTTATAAGGAAGGAAGGTACAAAAATGATCTATTTAAAATGTGGAAACTGCGGAGCGTCATTTGAGTTAAAAGAAGAAACATGGGGACAAATAGTGAAAACTCAGGGTCTTGATAATATTAAAATTGCTTGTAATAGTTGCCCTCATCACTTGCCAACTATAATTAAGGATGCGCTTTTTGAACTGGTATAAAGTTTTATAAACGATAAAGATGATAACTGGCATCTAATATTTGACAGCAAAAACATCCTTAAACGAGTGTTTACATACGCACAAAGCGGGAACAGTGGTTGAGTTCGTCTTTGATTTTTTAAAGCAATTCTTCGTCTTCTTCGTAAGTCATCTGGTCTTAACGCACATCTTGATGAAAATATCAACGGTTGTTTTTTGAGCATCCATAAGTTTCAGTCTGAGGCGTCTTAATGGCGTCCTTAACAACTAAATTTATTTGCCAAGATGTCTTATGTTTTTATATTAGCAGGACGATAAAAAAAATAGTTGCCTTCTGCGCAAATGGCAATCTATCTGAAGGGCCTTGCCATTGATGTCATATTCTCCCACACAAAAAGGTAAATTTGTTTCCTATAATAACATCCGGGGGCGTACTTTAATCGTTGTCCTGGTGATGTTAACCTGCCTGACCCTTTTTTTGATTTATAATGTAAAAACTATTTTACACCAGGGAATTGCTCAACTGGAAAATCAGTACATTAATGAACATATGGAGCGTGTGCAGCATGAGATTGATAACCAGATCAATAATGTCCAAGTCATTGTTGATGATTGGGCGCTATGGGACGACTCCTACAAATTTATGGAAGACCGGAACAAAGAATATATTGACGCAAACCTAACTCATATCTGTCTAAATAACCTTGATATTAACCTGATTATGTTTGTTGACCCATCCGGAGAGAACTTTTGCTCAAAGTATATAGATTCAGAAGGAGAAAAAAAGGTTCCGGATGATTTAATCCAGTTATTACAGGAAAAAAAGCTTCCAAACAAGACTGATACCAATTCCTGGCAGAATGGTATTCTTAATTTACAGGAAGGTCCTATGATAATTGCCTCCAGGCCTATTCTCAAGAGCAATTCTGAAGGTCCTGCGCATGGATTATTAATCATGGGTCGTCTGTTTGATGAGGAAGTAATTAAAGATATAAGGGACAAACTGGAATTAGACATAACAATGCAGTATCTAGAATTCCAAGATCTCGCCAGCACAAATAATTTGATTGCGGAAAAAAACCAGGAAAATATTGAAATATTAAGTGCATCTAAAATTGCCGGCCGCATAATCAGAAAAGATGTTTACGACCAACCGGTTATATCAATGGATATTATAATGAACAGGGATATAAACAATATTGGTCAGAAAACTTCTAAATCGCTGACCCTTTTCTTGATTGTCGGCTGTTTATTATTTATAGCTTTCCTGTTAGTGTTTCTGGAAAAACAGGTGCTTTCAAAACTATATAAGCTAAGTATTAATATTAAAAGAATAGGAGATGATTCGGACTTTTCAAAAAGACTGGATCAAGGAAAGCAAAACGACGAGATTTCTGTAGTATCGATGGAAGTCAATAGTATGCTAGACAAGTTATATACTTCGCAAAATGAATTAAAAAAAACAAAAGATGAACTGGAAATAAGGGTACTTGAACGCACCATGGAATTGATTAAAAAGAACACTGACCTAGAAAAAGAGATAAAGTAGCATAAAAAGACACAGGAAAAAATTAAACATCTTGCCTATCATGACCCTTTAACAGGTCTGCCGAACCGCCTGTTGTTTAATGACAGGCTTCAACAGGCCATACTTCAAACATTACGTACAGAAACAACGACCGCCATATTCTTTCTGGATCTTAATGCTTTTAAAATGATTAACGATACTATGGGGCATGAAAAAGGCGATGAACTAATTAAAGAAGTTGCAAACCGGCTTAGAGGTATACTGCGTAAAGGTGATACAGTTGCCCGTTTTGGAGGCGACGAATTCGTCATCTTGCTCCAGAATGTTAAGGACATTGATTCCGTTAATACTATCGCTCAAAATACACTTCACTCATTTGAACGGCCTTTTATAATATCAGGAATGGAGTGTTATGTAACTGCAAGCATAGGTATCGCAATTTACCCGGAAGACGGAGAAGATATTGAGACGCTGTTAAAAAATGCTGATCTTGCCATGTATAAGTCAAAAGAAAGAGGCAGGAATAAATATCAATACTGCACACCGGTAATGAAAACCCAGGTCAATGAAACTATGCAGATAACCAATAGGTTATACCGGGCAATGGAAAACAATGAGCTTATGGTATATTATCAGCCTCAGATAAGTTATAGTCTGAACAAAATCGTAGGGCTTGAAGCGCTGCTGAGATGGTACAATCCCGAACTGGGCTTTATACCGCCAAGTACTGTCATACCAATCGCTGAAACAACAGGTTTAATTATCCCTATCGGAGAATGGGTTCTGCAAACAGCTTGCCGGCAAAATAAAATTCTGCTCGATTCCGGTTTGGCCGATATCCGCATCGCAGTGAACCTCTCCATGCAGCAGCTGCAAAGTTCCAAAATAGTGGCGCAGGTTGAAAATGCACTCCTCAAAACCGGACTTCCTCCAAGTCACCTGGAACTTGAAATCACTGAGGGGGCTTTAATGGCAGAGGTGGATATAATCTTATCAAACTTAAATAAATTAAAAGATATGGGAATAAGCATCTCCATAGATGATTTCGGCACCGAATATTCTTCATTGAATTATTTAAAGAAATTACCTGTCGACAGGATAAAAATTGCAATGCCGTTTATACACGGGATAAGTGTATCTGAGAAGGATGAAGCAATTACCAAAGCAATTATTATCATGGCTGCTAACATAGGCTTAAAAGTCATAGCTGAAGGTGTCGAAACAGAGAAGCAGCTCAATTTCTTAACCCAGCGTATGTGTGATGAGGTTCAGGGTTATTATTATTATAAACCCATGCCCGCAGATGAATTGATCAGAGTGCTGAAGAACGGAATTATATTATCAAATCCGGCAAAAAAATTTTCTTAACCAGAAAAGAACCCGACAAATAATGAATAAGAGAAAGTTGGGAATTATTGAAGAAAACAGTCCGGCGGCTCAATACAGCCGCCGGACTTTGCGCTTTAGACCATACCTTGCATGTAAAAACAGGTGTTCAGCCCGGCCCGGGCGACTTTCATGTCCTGGCCGGCGCCGGTCCAGTGCACCGACTGAGTTTGTATTCCCTTTACATTAATGCTCAAATCGGATTTTAAACTATTAGCGATGCTGTCAGGGATGGCAGCAACCACGATTTTGGTAATGGCTTCCCCAATGGGGGTTAAAAACCAGAAATACCAGGGAATATCAGCATCATGCTCACCGTGCGGGGATGGATCGGAATTAAACAAAACGGTTTGTGTATTAGGATCAAAGCTCATCGTGTTTTTAATGTTCAGAGTAAAGGTCATGGAAATCCCTGCTTTAAGATCGCAGTCTCCCTGAATGTTTGTTCTCAGTTCTCCTCCTACGATATATACGCTCAGTTTCCTGATTTCCGGATAATACCAGATGGCTTCTGATTTTACCTTCCCGGTTGGAAATTTGGCGGTATTTTGAATTTGGTGATCAGTAGATGAGAACTTAAAGTTGCCGGGTGAAGTCCCAGGATACATCTGCGGCATCTGGGGAAGGATGACGTTTTGCATAAAGAGATCCCCCGAGATCAGATAACCCGCGTTCAGCTGGTCAGAGACAGGCAGGACAGCAGGGTCGATCTTTCTTTCCAGCATATTGATGTCACGGTTGCTGTTTACCGAGAGAATGCCCAGGTAACCAGGTATGTCGCTGCATCCCCGGCCATATCATAGGACTTGCTGTTACGGATCATTGTCCCTGTTTTGATTGGTACCGACATGTGCATGTTCTTTCCGTCACCTCCGGTGGTGAGCTGCCAATCACCGAATACTCCAGTAATCGTAATATGATCACCGGTTTCCGGTTCAACGTAATCATAGTTGAAGTTGATAGACGATGATTTTTGCAGCCGGATAGCGCTGTTTACATCCTTGATGCGGATAACGAAATGACCGCGGAGCGTATCCGGCGGCGATTTGTAGCCTTGGCACCTTTCCTGGCCGGCGCCGAGGCGCTCACCTATGGCGTCGGGGG
>DIEU01000017.1:15008-16364 GCA_002418775.1 Firmicutes bacterium UBA5766 | reverse complement strand
CCTTTTAGGAAAAAAGGAAGCAAAAAGAATGTCCCCATGCTTCCATGATGTTTCCTACAAATTGTTGCCTGTTGTTTTTCAGACGGGCGAATCGAGCGGTGATCGGACTCCGAGCCGGTTTTTCACCGCCACATGCGTGTAAATCATAGTCGTGCGCACATCCTGGTGTCCCAGCAGTTCCTGAATCGTGCGGATATCGTAACCGTCTTCGAGCAGGTGTGTGGCGAAGCTGTGGCGCAGGGTGTGAATGGAGGCTGGCTTCACAAGGCCGGCATCGCGCACTGCGGTACGGAAACATTTCTGTAGCGAGCTCGGATGCTGGAAGTGCCGGCGGACGATGTGGGAGCGCGGGTCGATAGAGAGGGTTGGGGCCGGGAACGCCCAGAACCAACCCCATTGTGCGCCGGCGTTTGGATACTTCTGTTCGAGTGCTGTGGGAAGCGCGACCCCCGGCTGATTCTCTGCGCGGTCCTTATCGAACAGGGACTTGACTGACGAGAGATGGGTCAGCCAGTCGTTAAGGAGGATTTCAGGGAGGACGGTCTGGTGGTCCTTATCACCCTTGCCGGCGCGCACGGTCAGGAACCCGCGTTCAAAATCAACATCCTTAATCCGGAGTTCAAGGCATTCCTGCAGGCGGAGCCCGCAGCCGTATATGAACCTGGCCATCAGACCGTAGGGGTTGGGCATTCGGCTTATAACTTGCCGCACCTCCTGCTGGGTGAGAACGACGGGCAGCCGGCGCCGGCATTTGGCGCGCACCGAACCGTTCAGATCTGTTGGGTTCCGGTTCAGGGCGTTACGCAGGAAGAAAAGAAGGGCATTGAAGGCCTGGTTCTGGGTTGCTGCGGCGACCTTCCGTTCAACCGCGAGATGGGTGAGAAAATTACGCACATCGTCTGATTGTAGCGAGCTCGGCAAGCGGTCACGCAGGTACGCTCGAAATTGACGCAACCAAAGCAGATAGGACCGTTCTGTTCGCAGCGAGAGATGTTTCAGCCGGAGAATGCGGACCATTTCCTCGGTCAGTTGGTCCCACGCTGCCGGATCGGCTGTGACATTCGGGACGGCAGACTCTGCCTGGTTCGTAGACGTGGACTCTGTTTTCCGGAAAAAAAGGAAGGGCCGGACTGCGTCACGGGCCTGGTTGACCTGCTATGGTTCCTTTTCCCTGCTGAGTTCGTCGAGAAAACGGGATAATGCCGCCGGGTCGTCAGCGAGGCTGCTGACCGGTCCATGCCACGCAAGGAACCGATCGACCCAATGAATATAAAATTTCACCTTGTCGTCGGTAACCATTTTTCTGGTTATCAGAAATGAACCAAACGCCAGTTGAACTGCCGCCGATAACATATT
>DIEU01000017.1:0-14887 GCA_002418775.1 Firmicutes bacterium UBA5766 | reverse complement strand
AATCCACTCAATAAGAATGTTAGCCGTAAAGATAAATAACGGAGGTATTAGCATGAAGGTAAATGTAATAATTGAAAAAGATAGATACGGATATTATGCCTTTTGTCCCGAATTGAAGGGGTGTCATACTCAAGGAGATTCTTTGGATGAGGTGATGGATAATATAAAAGAAGCCATACAACTTTATTTAGAAACCTTATCTCCAGAGGAAAGAGATGACTATTTAAGCAGAGAAATACTAACAACTTCCCTGGAGGTTAGTGTTGTCTAAACTACCAAGATTGACGGCCGAGGAGGCAGAAAGAATGCTCCTCAAATCTGGATTTCAACATGTTAGAAGCAAAGGCAGTCATAGGATATATCAAAGGGATAAAGAAAGATTTGTTTTGCCATTTCATAAAGGGAAAACATTACATCCGAAAATTACAAAAGAGCTTTTTGAGGTTATAGATGATGTAATCGGCTAACAATTCGTTCCACCTGACCGCTATTCCGCTGCGCTTCATAGCGGCAGGTGAGCTTGGTCGTTATGTGTGATAAAATATTAAGGATTAAAGATAAAGGAAAACTTTTGCATGCCTGAGATTTCCCGATTTTTTGGGATCATAGTTTCAATGTATTTTGACGAACATAATCCGCCTCATTTCCATGCACGGTATGGAAATGATTATGTGGTTATCGAAATCAGCTCATTGCGTATTATTGAAGGAAAATTTCCCCCTCGCGCTTTGGGACTTGTGATGGAATGGGCTTTTCAACATGTGGAGGAATTGATGCGTAACTGGGAAGCTGCGAGGAAAGATCAACCCTTATCGAAAATTAAACCTTTGGTTTAGAAGGAGATTGACAATGATTCATGATGTTATATCCGCGGTTTACAAAGGAGATTATAAAATCGAAATAGAGTTTGACGACGGAAAAAAGGGGATAATGGATTTTTCAAAATATTTGACTAGGGGAGGAATATTTGAGCGCTTCCGTGATATAGAATTTTTTCGTAATTTTACAGTAAATACTGAACTGGGTGTTCTTACCTGGCAGAATGAAATAGATATTGCTCCTGAAACGCTTTACTCCGAAGCAACTGGCAGCCCACTACCTCATTGGATGGAAGCCAATGACGAATATTCACCTAACAATTCACTCCAACCGACTGCTGAAAGCGGCGGCTGAGTATGTCGTTAGGCAATTAAATGGAGGTATATTATGGAATCAGCGGATCAATTAGCAAAGAAAGCCATGGGGCTTGGGCCAACAGAACGAATTCGGCTAGTTGAGGCCATTTTATACAGCCTCGATAAGCCAGATCCAGATATCGAAAAGAGTTGGATCGCCGAGGCTGAAGCACGATATGAAGCATATAAACGGGGTGAGCTTGCGGCAATCGATTGGGATGAAATCAAAAAGAGGTATGATCGTTGAAGGTTCGGTTGATATCCCCCGCTAAACTTGAATTGGATGAGGCTGTAAGGTACTACGCCCACCAGTTACCTGGGTTGGGCTTTCGTTTTTTCCAAGAAGCATCGGCAGCTATCGAACGTATAAGACTTATGCCAGAGGCATGGACGAAAGTAGGCGCGCGAACACGACGTTGCATCCTAAAGGGTTTCCCTTATGCAAATTTGCAAACGGACGCTTGCCGTATCTTGCTGTGAATGCTTGGAGTAACTTTAATTCTTCACGAGTTGGATCGCTCTTGGGTGTCGTTTTCCAGCATGTCACAAGCTCATCTGCGTCAGCCAGTTGCCAAATATATCTTCCACCCCAATGTGACACAGCTTTTCCCTCTCAAGATGTTGCCATATTTCTTTCCGTGCTTCTTGAATTTCTTCATCAGTAGGTTCGAACCATTCCCATAAACCTCCAAGTTTGACTATATTTTTCTCTGTACGAGATTGATATTTCTCCTTTAAGAATGTTACAAAATCGACAACCTCGGCTAATTTTTCCTCTGGCAATTGTTTAATAGTATCGATAATTTGTTGTCGAAGCAGTAGCATTGATGATCAGTTGTTCGGAAATAAAAGACTCCAGATTGTCTGGCAACTGCAGCTTACCCAGGTTTGCTTTAATTGCCATTTCCCACCCACTGGCAGCGCTAAGGAATAGATCATTTTCCCCATTGCTTATGATTTCGCAAACTCGATCTGGCAATGATGGGTTATCGGTAATCCGGATCTTACTTGAATCCCTTTTTTTCACGGGTTTTGTACGGTATATCGTTTTCCTCGCACCATTCTTTTGCAAGCCTGAGAAAAGCCAAAGAGCGGAAGGAGTAATACGCATCGTCGAGCCCGGTATAATTCAATGTGTCCTTAAAATGTCGGAATGGTTTTCTGCTGTTCAAGGCGCGGAATAATTTCTCACGCTTTCGGACATCTGAAATTTCCTCCGCAAAATCCTCCATAATGTTGTACTCGTGAATATCATACTGGTTCGGCAGCCTGATATAATCGCAGGAGTTATCTATTTTCTCCAATAGTTCCTCATCCACTTCAGTATAAGTTCCATCAGAGATGGCAACAAACTCACCTGTTGCCGTGTTCAGATACTGCTCCCAGTATTCCATCGTCTCTTCCAGCTTGTCCGCGATGTCCTCTAAAAACACAATTGGTTTTCCAGACATACATTATTAACCTCCTGGACTGTATCTTTCTTTTTGTCCGTTCGCAGGAATAGGTCGATAGTAGTTTTAATAGGTATTTTCCGCGGTGCTCGTCTTCTTCAACCGAGATGAAATATCCCTGAATACGTTTGGCGCCTGAATCTGTTTTATAAATGCGTATTCCGGCATATCCGGACACTTGTCGATTAGTCGTGAGGTAGCTTTATTTAGTTTGAAGAATACTTCAAAATGTTGCTAATAGTCAACAATAATATTGTCGCCTGTCATGATTGTGAAGAGTGTGGTATCCTCGCTGGAATAAACAGGTAAACAGGTAATGTGCGTTGTGCCGAAATTCGGTGTTATAATGTCTTTAGTGATGATATCTTTTGCAATCATGGCTTAATTGATAATTATGCCCCAATATGGCGCCGGATACATTTTCGATATTACGATAGGCTTAACTCATGAAACCATTGTCATTTCGTTATTGCGCAAGACTGTTCACCCAATCAGACCTGGCGGTTATCCGGCAGATCATTTCCTCGCCGCAATATCCAACCAGAGCGGCCATCGCCCGGGCGGTTTGCGCTGCGTTAGGCTGGGTTAAACCCGGCCGGCTTGCCCAAAGTTATGTCGGCCCGGGTGGCCCTTTTGCGCATGGAGCGAGACGGCCTTTTCCACCTGCCTGCGCCAGCCCCGCCGGCCCATTCCTAATAACAAACAGGAAAGCAACGAAGCTGTTAAGCAGGCATATTGCAGATGCCCTTATCCGATAAGGAAAGCGGGCAAATATTAAGGCTAAAGAAAAGCGCCGTCTATGGATGAAAATGGTAGTGGATTTATTACGCTAAGAAGCATCCTTTTTCAGGAAAGAGGGTGATGCACGGTATATTTTTAACAAGTTGTTTATTTGGTGAAGATGTTAGAGAGAGGCGAGTATAATGTGTTTCAAGGATCGGCTTAAGGATTTTTTGGGCATAAACACGAGTATTATATCGATGCTGATTATGGTTATACTCATTGGCCTGGGAGAGAGGATGGCGGAAAGGTTTCTGCCTCTTTACCTGGTGGCGGTTGGCGGCACTGTATTTGTCGTGGGCTTTCTCAACGCCATGCAGAATTTATTGGGAGCCATCTACTCCTTCCCTGGCGGATATCTGTCAGATAAATTAGGTTATAAAAAATCTCTTATGTTGTTTACTGTTATTGCTCTTTTCGGCTACGCAATTGTTATTATTTTTCCATACTGGCAGGCAGTCATAATAGGCTGTATCTTTTTTATTGCCTGGTCGGCCGTATCCCTACCCGCGGTTATGAGCCTGGTGGCCAATGCAGTCAGCAAGGAAAAACGAACTATGGGAGTCACGCTGCACTCACTAGTGCGGCGCATCCCCATGGCGTTAGGGCCGGTGATAGGCGGAATATTAATTGGTTTATATGGTGAGGTTAAAGGTATTAAAATCGCCTTTTGCATAGCTTTTGTGCTAGGTGTCATCGCCTTGTTTGTAGAGTATTATTTTATTGAAGACAGCGTAGAGAAGAAAGAGGCTTATTTGCATGTCGGGCAGATTTTCTCTTCCTTTAATCCCGGACTATGCAGTTTGCTTATATCAGATATTTTGATCCGTTTTGCTGAGCAAATTCCCTATGCATTTGTAGTTTTATGGGTAGTGGAGGTTAATAATGTTTCGGCTGCCAAGTTCGGCATTCTGACCAGCATCGAAATGCTGACCGCGGCGCTTATATATATACCGGTGGCTTATGCGGCTGATAAATATACCAAAAAGCCATTTGTCTTGATCACCTTTTTCTTTTTTACCATATTTCCTTTAGTCCTATACTATTCCCATTCATTCATAACTCTTGTCTTTGCTTTCATTATCAGGGGGTTAAAAGAGTTTGGCGAACCCACCCGTAAAGCTTTGATTATGGACCTGGCGCCTGAACATTTGAAAGCAGCTACCTTTGGCACTTATTACTTGATTCGTGATGTTATTGTGTCTATTGCTGCGCTGAGCAGCGCTTACCTCTGGAGTATATCTCCAGGAACTAATTTTATGGTTGCATTTGCCTGTGGCCTGGTGGGGATGATCGCCTTTGCCATTTGGGGAAAAGACCTGAATGCAGAAAACAAAAATAACAAAACCCATATATAAAGAAATAAGGCTGAAATATAGTAGGAAAATCAGTATAAAAAATCGAAATATACTATAATTTACCTATGCGTGGAGAAAAGATAATGAGCGACAGTAAAAGTGGACACAGACAAAGGTTACGCAATAAATTCACTGAAAACCCATCAGCCCTGAATGAAACAGAATTACTTGAGCTAATGCTGACCTATGCGATTCCCCGTATGGATGTTAAACCCTTAGCCGTGGAATTGATCAGTAATTTTGGCAGTCTTTCCTCCGTATTGGCGTCAGAAACCGGTGATTTATGTAAAACTAAGGGAGTTAATGAATATACCGCTGCATGCTTGAAACTAGTAGCCTGGGTGGGCGAAAATTATTCAGCCGGTCAGAAAACTGTTCTTCCGCCGGTTCAGGACGCGGCAAAGGAGTATCAACCGGCTGAGGATACGGAACAGGCAACAGAATCCGTAATAGCGCCAACTATAGAACCCCCAGGTTCTTTGTTTGCCGAAGAAGGCGCCCTTTTTACTAAGAAAACTGTTCAAAGCACGGCTCACATGTTTAGCAAGTCTTTATTGCGCGAAGCTATTGAGATACTGCCACGTATTCCATATTCCAAAACAATAGAAGAGATCAAGGTATTTCTTAACAACAATTTGCATTACAACAGTGTGCAAAGCAGAAAGAGATATACAAGTTATATAACCCGGAGGTTGTTTCCGTCCAGGCAGGTTGAAATGCCTATTTTTTTATTTTCAAGAAAATACGCCGGCAGGCAAGAGCTGCGGGATGTATGTTTTTACCTGTTTTATAAAGCGGAACCTTTGATGCGGGAAATAATTGAAAACTTGCTTATTCCTGAGTTGCGAAGCGGCGGGTTTGTTACAAGAAGCAATATTAGATCTTATTTGCAAGTTAAATATCCCGAAGCAAAAAGCCATGTTGATTGCGCCCAAGCTATTGTTGAAACCCTTGTGGCAGCAAGAGCAGCCAGAGCGGACAGGACCAAAGTCCATTTCGCATACCGGGATATTTTATTGCCTTCCCTGGCTTTTATCCTGCACAGTGAGTTTCCCGCCGGCATGTATTACCTGAACGAAATAGAAGACTGCGCTGCTTTTAAATGTTTATTCTGGCGGCAAAACCAGGTGAAGGAATCTCTCTATGCCCTTCGCAATATGAACCTTATCCCCAAAATTTCTGAAATTGATAATCTAAGCCAGGTAACTATCTCTTTAAATCTGGACCAAGTGGTAGAAAGACTTGATGGGAGGAGCCCGTTATAAAAGAGGCGGATATAATAGAAACCCTGCAGTCTAAACTTTCAGTTTCCGTTGGAAGGCATTTGTATGGAATTCTGGGTAGTTATGCTGCTTTGGACAGATTCGCTGCTAAACTATGTCAGGTTAAAATGCCCAATGGGGAGTTTTTTCCCAGCGCGGTGTCAGTAAACCGGGGCATCTTGAATTCCATCCCGGACGCCGAATTTAAAACGCTGGCGGAAAATGAACCCCGCCGGCCCGAACCCACTATGGCCCATGTGGAGCAGGCTTTTGCCGCTTTCTTAAGAAGCGAACTGAACAAAAAGGATTTGATTGTTCTTACGGGCTTGGAACTTATATTTATTTACAACGTGGAGTTAAACCTTCTGCGGACTATGGCAACCGATAATAAAAGGGTGATCCTCTTGCTTCCCGGTAAAAGGGACCGGGGTGAAATACTCATGTATCCGGGTTCAAGCCCCGGTGAATACAAATTGCCCAGTAATTTATTAGCGGATAACCACTTATGGGAGGTGACAGATTAGGATGCCAAATGGAGACGATTTATTTTCCAGTCGCAAGCCGCTCGGGGAAATATGTGAAGTTCCCGGCAAAATAATATCGGTATACTCATTGGAGCAGCACATCTGGGCCGGTAGCAATTCGCCCGAGGCCAGGAAAGCCAGGAAACCGGAGCTGCAGACCATCGAGGAGTTTCAGATCGACCCGGTGCGTCCGTTTCTGAATGATATCCTGCGCAACATTGCGGCGCCTTACAAACGGGAAAAGAAAGACAATCCCATCGGGCAGGGTTACTGGATACAAGCTGAATTTGGCTCCGGTAAATCTCACCTGCTTTGCTTCCTTGCTTCACTGGTGATAGGCAGCCAGAAAGCATGGGACATTATTAAAACAAAAGAGCAAAAAGCCGGACGCGGGAAACGTGAGTCTATTTACCAATTTTGGGAGGAAGGACTTCAAGCCAAAAGTACCAATGGGAACCGGGGCATATTTGTAGTTGCCCGTACGCTGGTTGGCGCCGGCGGAGGTACCGTTGGGAGGACCGACAAGGGTAAGAGGCTCTCAGAGTACATACTGGAAGCGGTCAAGGAGCAATTACAATTGGAATTGGGTAAGAACCTTTCCCTGTATCCGGTGGAATTATTGGCTGACCGCTTTTTGACAGAGGATCTCGACCGTTACCGCAAGGATTTGAAAAAATTTCTCAAAGACCCGGCCTTCTTTTCGGAAGATGAATTTGAAGATGCGGATAATTTTATTCGAGACATTCAGGATAACAAATCGCCCGGTTATAAGATGAGCTGCGGGAATAAACTGTGGAGATTCTACACCGAGTATCTTAAGGTGCAGCCCCAAATTCCCGCCGAAACCGAAGAAATATTGAAGCATGTAGTCGAAACCATTATGGCGGAAGGATATACCGGAGTATTAATATTTCTGGATGAGATCTCCCTGTTTATGAAAGACCGGGATGAACTGCAGCGGGTAGATGATGAAAAAACCCTGGTGGTTTTAGCCAACCGGCTGGCCAAAGTCCACAATCTGCCGGTCTGGACAGTTTGCGCCGCGCAGCAGGCTATCGAGAGCAAGCCGGGGCAGGGAGTAAAAAACATCATTGCCGACGAGCGCTTAAAATTATATCCCCTTCTGCAGAATCCAAAGGATTACTACGACATCGTCCTGTCGCGGGTAAGGGAAATAAAAAATCCCGGGGCAATTAAAAATTATTATCTATATTACAAAAGAGGCTTCACCTGGCCCAACAGCATCGGCGAACAGGAATTTGCGCATTTCTTCCCTTTCTATATGCCGGCGGTAGAAGTTTTGAGGGATATTACCCACGAGCTGACCACGGCCAGGTCAGCCATACATTTCATGCACCAGACCTTGAAACATCAGATCAAGATCAAAGGCCAAGAGTTAATCAGGCTGTGGGAATATTTTGACGAGGCTATAGAATATGAGGAAGACCCCAGTGGAGTGCACGCCGGGCTGGTGGCCATTAAGACCAAGAGGGAGAGCGAATACCGGGCGTATGAGTCCTGCCGCAACCAGATCAACGGCCTGACCAAAGGCCTGCTTAAGATACACAGGCAAAAAGGGATCAAGGTTGTGCAGACCTTGTTCCTTTACTACATAGCGCACAGGGATATCAACGGGCTCAGCGTGGAGAAGATTGCCAACTCGGTGATGATCGAAAGACAGCCGGACGCTACCCCTGAAGAAAATTTGCAGCATTATGGAACACTCGCTGAGGCGCTTAAAAATGAGCTCCGGCAAATAGTCCAGACCTTTGATGATGAAAAAAATCCTCTTTACCGTTTTGAACCGGTAGTGGTTGGCATAGACCCGCAGCGGGAGTTTTTAAAAGCCCGTGAGGAAGCGGAGAGCAGCGAGGCGATACAGAAAGAATCGTGGGAAGTCTTATTGTCACTGAAAGAGTGGCCGGTGCACACCCGCCAGATAAACATGGACTTAGCAGATGGAAACAAGTCTTTCCTGGCTGAATTCGCAGGAGACGCAAACGGAGTTATCCTGGATATCCTGTGGCAAGGCCGCCACATAAACGGGCGTATAGACATGGTTGATCTAAACCGGATCGTGGCCGGGAAGACTCCCTTGACAGGCATATCTTCTGACCAGGACGATCTGGATTTTGCCGTTAAAATTGCCAGGCAGCCGGTCCAGGGAAAAACCCTGGATAAGCTTATGCAGCGGGTAAAAGACCCGAGAATCTTGTTCTGGGCGCCGGATGATTTGAACCACGAGGAAAAGTCTTTGCTGCTGGACTTTGCCGCTTACCGCAAGCTGGTCTCCAACTGGGAAGAAAAAGATACCGATGACGCGGTCACCATGATCAACTGGGTGGCCGGCAGGCTGAAAACCGAGATGGGCAAAATTTGCCGCCTGGTGCGTTCCAGCTACGGCCGGGGCCGCATAGACGCTCTTAATAATACTCGCCTGGATTTTAATATGGCCGGGGAATTGAAAGCGGTCCTTTCCCCGCTGGTAGACCAGGTACTCAGCAGTGTGTATGTGTCAGCGGATATTAAGTTTGACCCGCCTTTTGAATTCCGCAAGGAAGAAGGAGTAAAACTGATTAACGGTATTGTCAAAACCGGATCTATCCCCAAAGGGGCCAGGCCCAATCAAAATATCAGCGCTGCCCAGAATTTCGGCTACAGCCTCAGAATAATGAAAACAGGGCCTGAAAAAGTATTAGATACGGAAGGCAATATTTATGTCCAGGATATCTGGCAGTTTATAGACGGGCGCCTGGCTGAGGGCCAGGAAATGAAGCTGGATACCTTATACAAGAATTTCATGGGTATTGGCGGGCCGAAAAACTACGGATTAACCAAAAGGATGGTGCAGATATATTTGCTGTGCCTGGTCCAGCAGGGCCGGGTGCAGGTGAGTGTAGGGCCGCAGGCGGGGCTTTCCTGCCAGGCAATTGATTATTCAAATATTGCCGGTATAGATTTTACGGCTAAAGTGCTGGATAAAATGGAAAAGCTGCAGAAAGTGGCCAGACCGGAAAACTGGGAGGTATTGCGCCCTTACCTTGAAAAAATAATGGGGAAAGATATTCCGGCGGGGCTCACTGATGAGCAGATTTCACAGCAGCGCCTGGAAATGAGAAACCTGTTTAAGATGGTGCGGGAGGAAGCCGGGCGCGCTGCCGAAAAAGCAGCGGCATTATTTGAATGCCTGGATTATCCCAACCCGTATGATGAAGAGATGGAACAGGTCAGCAGGCTGTTTTCCACAGACCTCGAGGTGAGCAACGATATTGACCTGCTGCTGAGCGCGTTAAAAGATATATTTGGCTACCAGGCTTTTGATACAATGCGCTCTGACGAGTCTGAATTAAAAGATCTAGGCAACCGGCTGGCATGTTACCAGAGCGTTTGCCATTTATTAAAATACGAAACCGGGCTGCGTGTGGGGCGCGCTTATGTGCAGCAGATCCTGCCGGATTTTAAAGACCTGCAGGCAGTGAAGCGGCAGCAAAAATTGCTGGCGGAAAAAATGGCTGAATTTGATAAGTATATTGATGAAGAGATTAAATTAAGAAACGGACTGATCGGTCATCAACCGCCCCTTCCGGGCGATGAGGGGACTATTTGCAAGTTGATGCATGAATACCGGCTGGTCTATACCGCCATGCATGAAAAAGCAACCCGGAACTGTAACCATGCTCACCAGTCAATTGAACGGTTAATTACCGGGCCTGATTTTCAAGCTATTGTTGCCCTGGAAGGAATCACCGCTTTGCAGCCGGAGTTCAGTCCTGCGCTGCGCCTGCAGCTGGAAGATTTGGTGGGCGGGGTCTTCCAGTGTGCTAATGATTCTGTAGCTTCGCTGGAAAAGCAGCTCAAGGAAGGTCCGCTGCACGAATGCGGCCTCAGCTTCAACAATTTTTCCACTTTTATTGAAAAAGCTGATTCAGCCCTGAACCAGGCCGGCGAGATCTGGGAGAAAACTGTCAACGGCAAGCTGGAGGTATTTTTGAACCAGGCAATAAAAGAAAGGCTGAAACAGGGCAAAAACGAACCCATTATTGCTGCTTTACTGGATTGTTCTGCAGTAGAAGAAATAAGGGAACTTTTGCTGCGGGAGGTTGCCGCTAATCCCGCGATTGTCGATACAATCAACCGTTTCTTAAAAGAGATTGTGGTTAAAGTAGTAAAAAAAGCTGATTTTAAGCCTTCCGTAACAGTAGTGGAGGAAGGGCAGCTAGAAGATATAGCGCAGGAATTCAAAGATTTCCTGGCCAAGCAGTTTGCGGATATGGATCCGGATGAGGATACCATACCTGTCTTAAAGCTGGAGTAGGGGTAAGTTTATGACCTTATTGAATGATTGGATTAAAGATAAACTTGAAACAGTCAGGGGCTATGATCATGTTCTGATCAGAGATCACTATGGCCTTCTCGGCAAAGCTGACAGGCTCATCGACCAGTTTGGCAGCGAGGCGGCTTATGTGGTGGTTACCGGGGCCACAAACCTGGCCTTCCGCATGTGTTATGAAACAGTGGTTGAGAGCGGGGCCCAGCGCATAATGGTGGTTGACCGGACGCCTCTGAACAGGCTCCGTAATATTAACGCCAGCACTGCTCCACCATTGTTCTACCCGGATTTTTTAGCCACGGCGCCCGACGACGCCCGGATAAATCTGGATGTCCGCCAGTTTCTCAGGGACATAACCGCTGATCCGGAGTGGCCGGCTTTGTGTAATGACCAGGGCTACGCCAGGCTGATCGTTACCCACCTGGACGGAGTAGTCCGGGCGCATAAAAATTTAAGAAGGGTGAAAACGCAGGGGTTCACTGATTTTGACTTTAAGACTGTTATTGCCTTTGCCGCTTTGGGGTTGCCCGAGCTGGCTTTTAAAAAGCTCCGCAGTGAAGATTACTGGCGCATAGGCCTGTTAGGCCACCAGACCATGAAAGATTTAGACCAGTTAACCGGCGAAGTACTAAAGCCCATCAAGCAGCAGCTGCTGCAGGCGCCTGTTCCGTTTTGCTGGTTTGCCGGCCAGGACGCGGAGATGGTGGTAACGGGATTCTACCTGTCGGCCATACTGGCCCAGCACACCGATAAATGGAACTTGCTCCTGGCCAATATTGACCCCGGCCTGTCCTGCTTTAAGCAGGTAGAGGAAAAAATCCTCACTGAAACCACTCCCCGGTTGATTAAGCTCGATCTTCGCCAGGCGGAAAGAGATGTGCAGGAGGTAGAGGGCAGCCTGAATCAGGAAGATCTTGATTTGCTGCTGATTAAAGAGCTGCGCATTGATACCCCCGCCGGCTTTATATCAATTATCGAAAAGGAAAAGTATTCAAATCTATTTCGTTCCCTGGCCTTGCTGATGGCTTTAGACGACTGTCTGAGTGATCAACCTTCCCCGGACGCTATAAAAAAATTAAAAGAACAGCTTTTCAGCGCTGAAAAAAGCGATTGTTTTGCTGATTATTGGCAGTCAGAATCCTGGGCCAGGTTAAGCGAGGCCTATAAACTGGCTGTGGAAATTCATCATTTGCGCCGGCAATTATTCAGCATGCTTAAAAACATCAGGGTTAAAAAACCAGGGCAGCCCGGTTTTAAATATTACTGGCAGCAGTGGAACCAGCAGAAATTAAACCGGCTGGAGTATTACCTGTCGTCACTGGAGCGGCTGCTGGACACCGGCGTCATCTTGCCCAAACGCGAAGCGGACCTGCCCGGGTTGTTTCTTCAGGCCTTGTCCCGGGCGCAAAAAAGGGTCAGGGCTATCAGCGATGAGGTCCATTACCAGTTGAACTTAGTCAACAGGAGCTTTCAGGACCTGGTAGCCCTGGAGTATTCGCGCTGGACGGAAGGAAAAGACGAAGTTGTTTTGACCAGCCAGTTCATCAGCAGGTGCCTCAAACCAAACTGGGATCCCCAAAACGAAAAAGCGGTAATATTTATCTTTGACGGCATGCGTTATGATATCTGGGAAGAATTGCTCTACCCGGCCCTGGCGGAAAAGCTCGAGCTGCTGCAAGATTACCCCGCTGCCTCCATCCTGCCGGCCGAGACTCAGTTGACCCGCAAAGCTATCAGCGCGGGGACATTCCCCGACCGGTTTGATCCCAAAAGCAGTGAGGATAAACTGCTTAAAGAAGGTCTGGGCCGGGAGATGGGGTTACACCAGGATGTTGAAGTGATCAACCCGGACGGACACGGGACCGGGGAGACTGTCCACTATCGCTGCGGTAAACTTGACGTTTACATTTTTGAACTATGTGACAAGGAGCTGCACGGGATTCACCTGAAAAAGCTGGGTGACGGACGGGAGGTCCCCGCCCGCCCGCTGGCATTCATTTACCAGCAGCTCATTAAAAATATTTTGGACCATGAAGTTATGGCCATCATTCGTTCACTGGAACCCGGCGCCAAGGTATTTATTACTGCCGACCACGGCTTTGCCCGGCTGGGCAGGCAGCCTGTCTGGTTTGATGACGGCGATTTAAATGAACAGCTTGATTGCAGTTATCAGAATGCTATGCTCAAGGTTGCCTTTGACCAGGTGAATTTAAAGAAAGAATTAAAGGCTGCTATGATCGCTTTTTCACCTCAGGAATTGCGGCTGCCGTCCAGGGAGAAACGCTTTGTTAAAGACCGGGGTCAGCTTATGGAAAAGGAGTTCCGCAGCATTGTCTTCCCGCGCCCTGGCTATTCATTCAAACGGCAAGGTTCTCCGTACCATCCGGATGCCTATTCGCACGGAGGTATCTCTCTCCAGGAAATGATCATCCCGATGGTGGTCATGCGAGTGAAAGCCGGCACGGACAGCCTGATTATAGCCGGACCCATTACCGGACCGGCCGAAGTTTTGGAAGGGGAAGAGCTTGAGGTGAGAGTGCAGCTGGAATACAAGGCGCCGGTCCATTTTGGCACCGGGCTGCGGGTTGATGTTGATGCTTATTATACCCCAATACTCGCCAAAATCCCGGCGGCTCAGGTGGAACTGGCCCACCAGGTGTTATACGCGGGAACTGCCAATAATGAAATAATCTACCGGTTTAAGCCGGGCGCCGATGAGGCTGCTAAGGAAGAGAGAATAGACGGGGTAATGAAAAGGCTGCTCACCATAGAATTAAAATACAAAGACGGCCTGCGCACGGTCCGGCAGAACTTGAGCCGGGGCTTCCTGGTTAAGCTGAACTCGGAGCAGGTGATCCGCCGCGGCGTGCCGGCTCATTTAGGTAATATACTGGGACTTGCTCCCAAGAAAATAAGGTGAAACTATGCCGAAGAAGGTGTCGTATAGCGCAAAGCAGGAGTATTTATTTAAGGAAAAGACTACTGCCATGCCGGAAGGCTATTACTCGGGAGATCAGCCCAACCCTAATTTGAGAGCTTTTGTGGAACAGCACCTGCTGGAAAACCCCTATGATCCAAAAACCGATGACTATGACATTCCTGCGTTTGACCGGCCGATCGACACGACCAAAGCCACGGCCATCTATAATATGCACACCTACTGGTCAAAAAAGCCCCATGACGCTATCCGCCAGTATATAAAGCACTATACCAAGCCAGGCGACCTGGTGCTGGACCCCTTTTGCGGGTCGGGCGGGACTGCTTTGGCCGCGCTGATAGAAGGGCGAAAGGCCATTGCCATTGACCGCAGCCCTGCGGCTACTTTTATCACCAAAAACTACTGTACCCCAGTAGATGCAGAAGAATTACAAGAGGCTTTTGAAGAATTAAAAGCGAAGGTGAAACCGGAAGTAGACTGGCTATACGAGACTAAATGCGACCGCTGCGGGGGCAAGGCGACCACCGGCTATACTGTCTACTCGCAGGTATTCCAATGCCCGCGCTGCCTGCGGAAGGTACCTTTGTTTGACTGTATTGAGGTGGAAGGGTGGACGCAGGCAGGCAAGCCTAAGAAAATAAAAGCTTGTCCCCACTGCTATAAAAAGGATCAGGAAGAGGAGATTAAGACAACGGGGGATAAGTTTGGCGCCATACCCGTGCTGGTCAGTTATCAGTGTGAAAACGGGTGTAAACCAAAGCGGAATGAACGGCGGTACAACGACCCTGATCCGGTAAAAAAAGATTATTTTGAGCGGTATGATCTGGCTAAAATCAAGGAGATCGAAGGCAAAACCATACCGCACTGGTATCCCACAGACCGTATGATGCATGCCCCGGAGGACCAGGAGTGCTGGGGTGTAAAATGGAGGGCTGGAACAAGTAACTTCCGTACGGTGGATGAGCTTTTTACAAAGCGGAATTTGTGGGCGTTAGCATTGATTAGAGAATTTGCATTATCTTCGCATTTCCCTAATACTGATATGTTATTAGGTTCTATGAAAATTTAG
>DIEU01000014.1:6363-8076 GCA_002418775.1 Firmicutes bacterium UBA5766 | reverse complement strand
AAGAAAACCTATGAATCGTTCAAAGACCAAATAGCAGTCGGTTCCACCTTGATACATGATAAAGAGAATGCCCATAAAAAGCTGGTCAGAGAGCTACAGCTAAACAGCATTGCTTACGACTCTCGTAAAATTAAGCTTCTGAGCGATAAGGATAACCCTTTGAACAGAGTGAACCGCATTCATAATCTGCTTAAGAGTTTCCTTTATGCTCACACAAGCTTCAATCGTGACAGGATACAGGGATATTTGAACTTATTTGCATTTGTTATAAACCCACCAGGAAATCACCTTGAAAAAGTCGAGATGATGTTGGATTTGGCTTTTCAAAATCCTAAAACGCTACGTTATCGGGACTTTTATGGCGTAAAATAAGAGATATTAACACCACTTTGCAAGTAAGGATTTTATTATTATTTAGCTAATGTAATCCCCTCCCTTATAATAATTATTGCCAACGCAACCATAAATAGATTATTATGACATTTACTTTGTTTAATTTCTTATGATTGGTTGCGCTAAATGGTGAATAATGTCTAATATGGTAACACATGATTGCATAGCTATTATATTATAAATAATACTTTTTTCAACAGAAAATAATGGTGAATTCTGTCGAAATGATTATATTATGGTAAATTAAAAACGAAATCCTTTGAGAATAGTTCGTTTCAAATCTAAACTTGCAAAAAGCACAGAACCTCAATAAGGTTGCTAAGTGGACCGGTTACCTATGGCAAAGATTGTGTGTATCGGGGGTTGCGTCAAGGGAATCGACCCCTTGATATCCAGCACATGCCTTACCAAACGGGCCAGCCGGTCCAGGCGGTAGACGAAAAACCCCTCGAACTTTCCCGCCGCCGCATCGTCAAGCATCCTGGCGCCGGCGGGGCGCTCTCCCAGGGGAAGTGTCCCGGACACCCCCTCGTCAAGGTAAAAGGCAGCTTCTGCTTCTTCGTTTTCCTGGCTGTACAGGTCAAGGTATTTTTTGGTGTACTCCACCTGGCTTTCGATAGTTCCTTTTTCCGCCTGCTCCTCAGACGAAACACGGCAGTAGACTGCAATACGGGGCATGATTATCCCCCTCCTGCTCCTAACCCAACTTTCCCCTCCCCAAGATCATAATTAGTCAAAAACACCCTTCTGGATAAATATGGGTTGGCTAAAAGCCGCACCATTACTGCATTCATGTATTTATTAATAGTCCAAAAACAGCAAAATCACCAATGTAGTACCCTAATATATTATGTAATTGACACAACGGTCTTGCTGGATTATAATAACTATATGCATATAGCCACTTTATATCACACTCTGTCAATCTGTCAACTGTAATTTTGATTATAATAACTATATGCATATAGCCACTATTACTACAAAAAACAAAAAGACAGGAAAAGTATATATCAACCATAAACTTATCCAGACAGTCCGTACGGAAAAAGGGCCGCGTAATAGAGTTATTATGTCTTTGGGCCAATTGAATTTACCTAAAGACGATCTAAAAAAGCTGGCCTTTGTCTTAGAAGGCAGAATCACCGGCCAGGCTTCTTTGTTTGAAGACGATGGGCATATTACCAGGATAGCTGATGAAGCAATGGCCCATTTCGATTTCAATACCTTGCGCAGAAAAGAAAAAGAAAATATTCAAGATAAGGATTCCGTTGCCGTACCGGTATTTCTTGAGCGTACTACTCTTTATGAAACCCGTTCTTT
>DIEU01000014.1:0-6308 GCA_002418775.1 Firmicutes bacterium UBA5766 | reverse complement strand
GGTTTCAATGATTATCAACGCAGTTTAGCCCAGGCGGTGGTTATAGCGCGTTTGGCGGAGCCGGGCAGTGAAAGACAAACCCGGAACTGGATTCAAAAGCAGACTGCTCTTACAGAAATAATAGCTCTAAACAAGGCAGGTAAAAACCAGGTCTACTCAATTGCCGATCAGTTGCTAACCCATAAGGCATTTATCGAAAAAAGCCTGCGGGAAAAAGAAGCTGATCTTTTTTGTAGAGGGCACACCCTTTTTCTTTACGATCTGACCAATACTTACTTTGAAGGCGGTTGTCTTAAAAACCCTCTGGCCAAAAGAGGCCATTCAAAAGAGAAAAGATCGGATTGTCTTCTGGTTACCCTTGCTTTGCTGGTGGATCAAAGAGGATTTCCTATTTTTACCCAGATCTACCGGGGAAATCAGAGTGAACCGCAAACATTAAAAGAAGTTCTTGATCGACTGGAAAGAGACTGTCAGGGTTCATATAAACCAACTATCGTAATGGACCGGGGTATTGCTGTTCAAGATAACTTGGATCTGTTAAGAAAAAAACAATATCCCTTTGTAGTAATTGAACGCCGTCAACTGGAAAAAGAATACGTAAAAGAATTCGAGCAAGCCAGGGAACAATTTGAACCAATGATGACCAGTACCGGCAATCAGGTATACTTGAAAAAATTACCCTGTGATGATGGCGCCCGTGTACTGGCTCTCAGCGAGCAGAAGAAACAAAAAGAAGAAGCCATGGACCGTTTGCAAGAAGATCGCTTCATTGAAGATCTTACCCGTTTGCAAAAATCAGTCCAAAAAAGAAACATTATCAGATTACCGAAAGTTTCTCAAAAAATCGGCCGCTTAATGGAGCGTTATCCGTCAGTGGCCAGGTACTATGACATTAATATTGCTGAACATAAAAATGAAGCCGGTGATATCACCTGGAGTAAAAAGCCTCTTCGCCGGGAACGTTCATCTCTAACCGGCTGCTATGTCATTCAGACCAGCCATAAAGATCTCAGCGCCTGTGAAATCTGGGAACTCTATCATACTTTAACCAAGGTTGAGTATGCTTTTCGATGCTTAAAGACCGATCTGGGTATGCGTCCTATTCACCACCAGTTAGCTGATCGCACCGAAGCCCATCTATTTATATCCGTGCTGGCTTATCATTTACTTATCGGCATTGAGACAGGTTTACGGGAACAAGGAGATACGCGTCAATGGTCAACGATCAAAAAGGTTCTTTGCACACACACCAGAAGTACAATAATTTTACATGGAGAGGAAAACAAGATTTACAGTATCCGGTTATCCAGCCAGCCGGAACCGGAGCAACGGGATATCTATAAGAAACTTGGGATCAAGGACCCCCTGAAAAACAAACATACGGTTTTACACCGCAGAATGTAGTACCTAATTATTTTGATGGATCGAGGCTGCAAGGGGAGTTCGGGGTTTTGGAGGGGAAAGTTGGGCTAAGATATGCCATTTATAGGACAACTCATGACAGGAATATATTTTAGGTGACGGTATGCCTTGCTTAGGAGTTGGAGCCCTTGAAGACAGAGATCATCGGGGATATTCGGATTCCGGGGATGAATGGGAAACGGCTGCAAAGTTCCTGCTTTTTTTTCTTAGCCAGGCTTGGGGTGATCTGCATGGGGCAAGAAAACGGAGGGCCATAGAGCCCCCCGGTTTTTAATAGACGAATTCCTGGCGGAGTTTTTTTATGAAATTTTTGTTAAACGAGTTGCGGTACCATTTAAGGATGATTTTATAACCCATAAAACGGAAATAGAGATTGGCGATATCAAAACGGCAGGCCTGGCGGATACAGTTATTAAGTGAATAGAACCGCTTCATCTGTTTGATTGTTTCTTTCTGTAACCAGTAGGGGCTCATCTGCTTCGGCTGGTAAACAACATGATGGGCGTCGTAAAGACTCCAATTGTATGAGATAATCCTGTCATCCCGCACCAGGTCGTCGAAGTAGGGCGTGCCGGGCAGTGGTGTGAGGATCATCAACTGTATGGTGTCAATTTTATTTTTCAGGGCAAAATCCACTGTTCTTTTTGCTGTTTTTTCAGTATCCTCATCGGCGCCGATGACGAACATGCCGTGAATCCTGATTCCATGCTTGTGGATGGTCTTTATGCTGGAGACAATCTCACTGACGTCCAGCTTTTTATTATAGGCCGCCAGGGTTTCCTGGCTGATGCTTTCAAATCCAATGTAGAGTATCCGGCAGCCGCTTTTGTACATGAGCTTTAAAAGCTCTTCGTCTCTGGCCACTTCCGCGCGTACCTGGGCCGACCAGAGAAACTTCGGGCACTTGTCCATAAATCCCTGGAGCATTTTCATAGTCCGGTGGCGGTCCGCGGTAAAATTATCGTCATAAAAAAAGATTCTCTTCGGCTGCTTTTCATTAATTTCCTCAATAACATTGTCGATATCCCTGATCCTGTACTTCCGCCCGAACATCTGAATTACCGAGCAGAAACGGCAGTTGTAAGGGCATCCCCTGGAAGTTGCAATCGGCGTGATCCGCATCTTCCCGGAACCTTCGACTAGATTAAAATCTGGAAAGGGCAGAGAATCCAAATCCTTTTCCAGTGGCCTGTCCGGGTTGTGAAAGACTGTACCGTCTTTTTTATAGGAAAGGCCCAATATGCCCTCCGAACCGGAACCGCTTTCAAGGCTGGCTACAAGTTCGGCAACAGTGTGTTCTCCCTCGCCGCGTGCGCAGTAATCGGAATGTTCCAGCGCTTCCTCAGGCAAAAAAGTTACATGCGATCCTCCAAAAACAATAGGTATATCTTTTCTCTGCCGGCGGACCTGATCAGCCATTTCGTAAGCAGCCGGCACAGTTGAAGTGGTCGTTGAAAAGCCCACCAAATCGGATTCGAGGACCCTTGTCATATTTACCGGAGCGAGATCCTCAATAAATATCCTGACGTCATGGCCGAGCCTGGCCAGCACCGCCCCCAGCAAAGGCAGTCCCAGCCGGGGCAGCTTGATTTCGCTGAAGACATGCAGATTAGGCGGCTGCGGCTCAATAAATGTAATTTTCAACAGTCATTCTTCCCTTCTAAATGGAAAAAATATTTTTTTAAAACAAGAATACCCAGCTACTATTAAGACTATACCATATTCAGCCATACGGCAAGTTAAATTTTATCTTTTTTGTTAATGTATGTGCAAATATTTTCTTAAGCCCTGTAAATTTTGTACCGTTTTATGAATTCCAGGAGATTCTTAAATGCGACGAGAAATTTCTCTGGAATTTGCTCAGTCTTTCCCAGGAAGGCAACTTTAAAGCGGGCCGTTTTGCGCTGATCTACGCCGATGAAATGATTGTCGCGCACACCAATGAAAACGAGTACAGGGCTTTTATAGCCAATAAGAAAAACGAAGCCCTGCAGTTGTGACGATTAAAGATAAAAGCGGCGTCTACCCGGCTCTGAAAAAAATCTTCAGCCCGGCTAATGAAAAACATTCCACTTGCCCATTACCCCGAGAAGATAAAAATAATGACACAACAATAACGTCCCCTTGTGTCACCACAAATCTCGACGGAACTGTTGAAATGTATTATTAGCGCCAGCGAAAAAATGTCGGAGATAACAAGTGAGATCAAGAGAACTATATAATATAGTCCTATCAAAGAGAGGAGAACAGATGTGAGTAAGGTTCTGATTATGCCCTGCCTGGATATGAAGGAAGGCAGGGTAGTCAAGGGAGTCCATTTCGTAAACATCAGGGATGCCGGAGATCCCGTGGAATGCGCCAGGGCATACTGCGAAAACGGGGCTGATGAACTGGCTTTCCTGGATATAACCGCTACAATAGAAAAGAGGAAAACTATGCTGGAGGCTGTCCGGCGTGTTGCCGGAGTAACCACCATACCCTTTACGGCAGGCGGCGGAATAGCTTCCATAAGCGATGCCGAAGCTGTGCTGGAAGCAGGTGCGGACAGAGTTTCAATCAGCAGCGCGGCTTTCCGGAATCCGGCTCTAATTAACCAGACCGCTTCACGGTTCGGCGCATCAAAACTTGTAGTGGCCATTGATGTCGACCGGAACCCTGCGCTTCCTTCCGGTTACGAAGTTTATATCGACGGTGGCAGCACCGCGACAGGCAAAGACGCGATTGAATGGGCCAAAGAAGCGGAGTCCAGAGGGACCGGTTTTATTTTGCCTACAAGCAAAGCCTGTGACGGCGCAAAAACCGGCTTTGACCTACCGTTAATCCGCGGGATTAAGGATGCAGTTAAAGCGCCCGTCGTTGCTTCCAGCGGCGCAGGCGCTATGGAGCGCTTCCTGGAGGCAGCCCGCGATGGAAAGGCCGACATTTTGCTGGCGGCTTCTGTTTTCCATTTTGGGGAAATAAATATCCAGGAACTCAAGAAATACCTCCGGGAAAACGGCGTCGAGACAAATTAATTATAGGCGGCAGTTTTCATGACAGTTCTAAAAAAGGCGGGAGCAAGGCTTTTAAAGTTCTCCTGCCTTTTCTATAAAGGTATTTCCTGCCCGTGTCAAAAATATCACCTGTTTCCCGCTTTATGAAACAGGTTCTTTTTTAGGCCGGCGTACCGGCCTTGGGTTTCCCCATGGTTTAAGAACAGAGATAAAAACCAGAATGATCAGGACAGCGGACTGGAGAACACCGAAGATTGAGAGCATCTGTTTACAGTGCAGATAGACCGAGTTATCAAGCGAAAGAATTCTTTCCGTATATGAGACGGCGGCCGCAGTGTTATTCCAGGGTCCGAGAAAGAATGTGCCGAAAAGAATTGAAGCAACGGTTAAAATCCATTTGACAGTTATCCAGTCAAACTTAAAAAAGCCCCAGTTCGTAAAACATGAGAACAAAATGCCCGTCAACAGGGAGCCTAATGCGGCCGGAATGATAATATAGTCGTCCAGGATCTTCAAAGACGCATCTATCGCGTAAATCTCATCCCCGGAAACAGGCTGCCTCTTTATAAGAGTAAGCAGAACCATGCAGATGGCCGCTCCCACCCAGGCGCAGGCGAAAAAAATATGAAAGCATTTGATCCATATCCTGGCTTTTAGATTTAACCTTAGCATAGACAACCGCCTCCGTTTTTTATAATTTGTGGCATGCCTCTGTTTGACTAAAACATCTTTATCTTTCTATAAACGGATTTCTTCTTATCGCTGCGGCGTATAAAAAAGGATACTCGTCATTCAGGTATTTCATATGGTTGACCCACTCGATGATGATCGCTTTATATGCCCTCAGGATGTCATTCGCCAGATGATTAAGGTCGCTTTCAGAAAAGTCCTTGACGCTCCCCCTGCTTTGCAGTTCATCCGCCACGTGAAAGACCGCCCACAGCATATCTGTAAAAGAATCATGTTCGGAAAGGCTGGAGTTCTCCAGCATGCCGATCATGAAAGGCTTCTTTTCGTTTAAAAAAAGCGACAAAGTCTCCAGCGAGGGCGGCGTGACTTTAATATTGTACTCAAATTCGCCGGCGATCTTTTTCAGGCTTTTCATCGTGTTTTTATTGAAGTCCGTTAATACGAATCTTTGGCAGAATTCTTGGTTGTTTTGATTAAACTTGACCAGTTCGGAAATTACCGTTATACCCATTTCGGCAAAAAACGCGCTGATGATGACATTGATTTTTTTCATCTTCTGCCGTTTTTCCATTACGTTTAATAAATTATTCAAAATCAGGGTCACAACGATAGCCTCAACCGGAACAAAAGCCAAATCCTGAAAAAGGTAATAAACCGTGTCATCAGGCCTTTTAAACAGGTAAAACTGGATCAGGTATATGCAAGCAGATGAGATTGTTAGAATAAGGATCAATAATACATTGTTTACCGCCTTCAAACGATCACCTTCCCATCTTAATTTTTAGCCCGGCTAACCTGCCTGCCGCTTACTGAAAGGCGCTGCGCCGGCGTTCGTATTACCTGCTTCGGACCAGTTTTTACCGATTGTTTACATGTATTATAAAGGAGGTCCTGTTAATTGAACAAGATCAATCCCAATACATTAATGAGAGCTTACCATAAACCCTAATCCGGATGAGCCACCCTGAAGTCAATATATATCCCCGGTTACCGATTGCCTGAACAATTAAATTTTTATTCGACATATATCGACAATATTCCCGAAGGATATATGTCACATGATGTCTAACTCTGTTTACAACAGCGAAGCAAGCGCACGAGAGAAACGGATTATTCAGAATCCATGTAATTCTAATCTTATATATAACCTCACTTTATATCTCACACGGATTGGGCTGTCTATCACCACTCGTCCAGAGGACT
>DIEU01000028.1 GCA_002418775.1 Firmicutes bacterium UBA5766 | reverse complement strand
ATCATAATCCAATTTTTATCACCCAGTATATATTATGGCGACACGATGTATTTTGCGGCAGACGACAGGATTTGTTTTTTCCTGGCTGCCTTGGAGCTTTCATATTCCCGGCCGGCGTTTACTGCGGCGTTCAGGGGAAGGGAATTTTTCTTGAGTTCAGCTTTATATTCATCCAGTATCGGGTAGAATTCCGCATCGCACTGCGCTTCCAGGGCATGTCCGGCGGACAGGTATTTCCGGGCTAGGCCGATCAGTGTTTTTTCTTCTTTGTTGGCCCGGACTTTTTCGTATTCGCTCCACCCCGCTGCGACAAGGCTGTTCAGTTGTTGCTGGTAGCCGGATGCGACAGTGCGAAGTTTTTGTGTATAGTACTCATCGATTTCCTTTTCTTTGTCCGAAGCATCCGTAGCTTTTCCGCCTGCAGCGCCGGAAGGCGCCTGGATCCCTGTTTCCGGGTCAGCTGGCTGCGCGCCTTTATTCCGCCCTTCTTTTGAATGCGGCCAGGGTATAAAAGGAAGAATGCTTTTTATGCCACCGGTTTCCTGTGTAATAGAAACTTTTCCGTCTGTAATAGAAACTTGTCCATTTTTAGACAATATTATATAACAGACTCCGGAATAAGCCAAAAGTGACAGGCAGCATAAGATTAAAGCAAACAGCAAAAACTTGCGTAAACGCTTCATTTTAAAAGCACCTTACTGCAGTGGTTTAAAGCGCGGTGTAAAATGCAGTTCTTGAAGAAGATTTGTGTATTCTTCCGGTTTTATCTGGTTCCATGGTTTCTTTAAGAATGATACCAGCACGCCTTCAATAACATTTGTGCCGAATGAACGCCCTTCAAATTCGGGGGTTGAGGTAATCAGGTAACCGGCGCCCTTCTTGGTTAAAAATTCTACATCTTTGGGCGTGGTGGTGTTTGTTATGATTACCTGGCCGGTAAGCTCCGGCAGATAGCGCCTGATAAAGTGAAAGTCTCCTGCGATTACTCTTGCGTTCTGGTAATAGCTACTGTATTTCTTTACTTTGTCTTCATTGGCTTTTTCCTGCTTTGTTCCTGTGGGATAAAGCATCTGGAAGGGCATCCTGACAATAAAGGGCAGAAGGATGCGGGCAAGCATTACCAGGCCAGGCAGGGACCGGATCGGGAACGGGATGCCCAGGGCAAAAATCATGTCTCCGAAGGTCACGTTGCAGCCGGCTTCCACAAGCGCTTCGGCCATGCCGAAACGGTCTACCCCGCTGACCATCAGGACCGGTGTCCCGGCAGGAAGGAGATCGGTGTTTTCTTTCAGGTAAGCTATTGTTTGGCGCTCAAGCGTATTTTTAAGGCCGCTTCCGTCTACGACCGGGGTTTGTTTGACAGCCCTGACGAGTTTGAGGGCGTCTTTGATGGCATAGCGTTTTTTGCCGGCGTAAAGGTAGATGTCTATTCCTCCCAGGCCGATTGCGTCTACTTTGCCATCCAGGTCTTTTAATACACTGATTGCCTTTTCCAGATCGCCGTCTGTTCCCATCCGGCTGATTTCAAACTGTTCCCCCAGTAATTCTACCTGTACTTTGTGGTCCCTTGTGGATGAGCCAAGGCTTACGCTGACAACTTTTTTCAAAGCAAAATCTCCATCCATTCCCTGTTATTTTTATCATTTTAGCTGGAAAACTTGGAATTTGCAAGATTTAGGCGAAAAATTACCCTTTGGTTGACATTCAACTGGCCATTCTATAATATGATAGCTACGATAGCTGCTGTGGTTGCGATAACTTATTTTAAAGCTTTAAGCGGGTGAACTGTTGGACTTTTCGATTGCGTGTTTAATTGATCCTTTAAAGGACATACCTCTAAGGGACATACCTTTATACGCGGCTCTAATCACAATTCCCAGGCAGATTTGGGGCGCAAGCACGACGCATGTCTTTTGCAATCTCCAGGGGCGGGTTATTTTGAAGAATGACGGATATGAACGTGAAGCAAAGTTGTTCAACCAGTTCGCCAAAGACCTGGATAAGGGAGTTGTCTGGGCGGATAAAGGCTGGCGAAGCACGAGCCATCACTACAACCCGGAGACCGGGCGCGGNNATTTGGCCCTGGGCGAGTTCAGCCCAGAAATGCGCGGTTTATTATAAGAAGGCTGTCAGCTATTGGCAGAGCGGAAATTTTTATAAGGCAATGTTTATGATTGGGGCCGCCTCACATTTGGTACAGGACGCCTGTGTCCCCCACCATGCTTCCTGTATTATCTGCAACGGCCACCAGGCCTACGAAAACTGGGTGGAGAAAAGGAAGCTCCAGTTCAGGGTCCAGTCGGCGGGGATATATGATCACGGAGATACGCCGCAGGATTGGATAATCGGGAATGCCAGGCTTGCTAAGAAGTATTACGGCAGGCTGCGTTCCTTCAATGACTACCAGCAGGTTACCGCAGTCCTGCTGCCGATTGCGCAGCGTTCCACGGCGGGTTTCCTCAAATTCTGCGCCAGGCAGCTGCTCCTGCAGCCTGTGGGTAAATGACACAAGGGGACGTTATTGTTGTNNGTCATGGGGACGGGGTTGTTGACATCTCTAAGCAGGAACTCTCCTACTATTAAATCTCCAGCTTAATGGTATGAAATATGGGATCAACGAAATATAAGGTCAGGCTTGACTTATTATGATAA
>DIEU01000018.1:12750-13489 GCA_002418775.1 Firmicutes bacterium UBA5766 | reverse complement strand
CCTGCAGTTAAGAAGGGGACAGCTGTTCCGGCGGCTTGATCCCCCAAGCCTGCACGGGTGACAGGAGAGAACCGGATATGGAGCAAGATATTGTAATAAGCGGGCGCACGATAACGGGCGGCGACATTGAGGTTGCTGTTTACCTGGCAACGGCGTATAGCCACCTGAGCCGCACCGAATTGGCGAGGACGTTATGCTGCTGTCAGGAATGGGTGACTGGGCGCGATATGCCCATGCTGGATCTTGGCATCAAAGTGCTTGAGCGCCTCGAGAGCACGGGAATGATCGTTTTGCCGCCGAAGAATGAAAAAATGGCAGAGGCTGGCCGCCGCATGATGAAGGCGATCCCGATAACGGACAGAACCGATCCGGATCAGGATATGTCCGGCCATCTGTCAGAGTTTGGAGAGGCTGCCTTGCAAATCGTGCAAACAGCTGATGAGAAGGCTCTATGGAAAGAGTACGTTGATCGGTACCATCCCGAAAAGTACTCCAAAACCTATGGTACAAACCTCCGGTATTGGATCAAACTTGGTGCGCAGACAGTCGGCTGCATGCTGTTTTCGGCATCCTCGTGGGCGATTGAGGATCGGGATAAATGGATTGGATGGACAGAGAACGACCGAAAGCAACGGCTGATTTACGTAGTGAACCAGTCACGCTTCCTGTTATTCCCATGGATTAAAGTCCATTGCCTGGCGAGTCACGCGCTCGGTCTGGCTGCAAGGAGGATTCGAAG
>DIEU01000018.1:0-12536 GCA_002418775.1 Firmicutes bacterium UBA5766 | reverse complement strand
AATACACCAACTTTTCATAGAACCAGTTATTGTCTATGTAGAATAATAGCTAATCAAGCATTTCAATGGGCTTTTCTGTTTAACAGAACCTTCCCCTATTCTAAAAAAGTAGGGGGAGGTGTATTCACAAACTGCCCTGTGATAGTGAACAAAAAAGAGTCGTCGGGATATATCAGCGGCTAATGTTTAATGTATGTCTACCCGATATATTGATTTGCGAACCTCAATGGGCGGCGGATTCATGGGCACAAATTATGTTTACGAGTGGAAGCAGGTGGGCAGTCCCGCTCCGTGACTTGATACAGAAGGCATCCCCGGAATTGTCGATATCGACTGAGGCGAGAAAGGAGGCGCTGTTGGTGTTCTGTCCAAATTGCGGGAACCGGATAAACGAAAACGCTCGCTATTGCACCTCCTGCGGGGCAGCCGTCCATACGGCTATTCCCATCGCTTCTACGCCGGAATCGGGTTCGGCGCGGGCGGCAAACCCGAATGTCTCCGGAAAAGCACCGCTGAAAAACAAACTGATAGACCCGCTGCTGATTCCCGTCGCGGTCATCCTCATTTTGATGGGAATCGGCCACATGGCCCTTGCGGTAGTGGGCAGTACAGTGACCGCTCAGGTGACTGGTTATGAGCAGATGTTGTTTGTTCACAACGATGAGTCTACGAGAAATCCCAGCCGCTACAAACTGGAATATGCGTTTTCCGTGAATGGCGAGCGCTATACCGGGTCGGTGACACGGGTTTTCCCGGGTGGAAGCCACATGAGACAGACCCTGCCGGTGCGCTATCTTCCCTTCTGGCCCCATGTCAATGCGGAGGACGGCGAAACGGCGGGTCTTGCCGGTCCTGTTATGACGGGCTTGGGCGTTTTCTTGCTTGTGCTTGAGGTCAAGAGAAAATTCCGGCTATAGCACCGGCGGTGCCTGCTCCGCCGCCCCCGGTTTACACGCCCGCGGCGCAGGCGGTACCATTCCACCAACAGGCCTTATGCGTCGCAACAGCCCCCGGCCAATTCCGGGCCGCCGGGAAGCGAGCCATTGCGCGTTGGACAGTACCTAGGGATGCTTCTTTTGATGTGCGTGCCTATTCTCAACATTATCCTGCTGTTTGTGTGGGGTTTCGGTTCTTCGGCCAATCTGAACAAGAAGAATTTGGCGAGAGCCTCGCTGATTTTATGCGCCGTTAGGTTGATATTCCGGATTGTCGCCGGAGGGTTCATCACGGGCGGCTTGGACAGTATCACGGGTGGCTTGGACAGCATCATGAGCGGCCATTATTAAAGCCGCCCATAAAAAGGGGGATGACGATGGCAAAGACGTCGGGGAAAATACAATGGAATATCAGCGTGCCCATCTTTAGAAACACTGTTATTTTGAAGCAACTGGGAATCGCCGTCGGCATCCCCTTCGGCCTTGTCGCGCTGATCATTGGGCTTGCGTCGGGTAAAAGCGTCTATACGCTCTACGGGCTGGGGCTCATCGGAGCGCTGTTGCTTTTCACCTGGCTTTTCATCATGGCGGTCTATCGGGGAAAGTATGAGGCCGAGTTTGTACTGGACGACAAGGGCGCGCTTTGCCGGACGCAGGCAAAACAGGCAAAAAAGAATCGTATCATAAATGCCCTGACGGTCGTATTGGGGCTGTTAACCGGCAGGCCCGCCGTAGCCGGAGCCGGTCTGCTGGCGCAGTCGAGGCAGGAGGTTTTTCTCAAATGGAACCGCGTTACAAAGGTGAAATATAAGCCGAAAAGTCACATCATCCTTTTGCGCGGCGGCTGGACGGAACAGATTGCGTTGTTCTGCACTCAGGAAAATTATTGTGCCGCAGAACAATTTATAGCTATAAAAATAAAACATTTGAAAGGCGGCTGATAGGCATGAAAAAATGCTCATTACTCTTTTCATAGCCGTTGTCTGCACGGTACTAATGACCGGATGCAATGGCAACGAGAACAATACAGGCACTGCTTCCACGCCTTCGGATAAGGTGGAACCACCCGAAGCCGTGCCAACCCTTGATGAAGTCATCAGTGGCACATGGAACCTTTACGCGGGATTTGACCAAGACGGCAATTTGTTCTATGCGTCTTCCGAAAATGTGAATGTGGTGGAGTATGCCTTTACCTTTGACGCGGACAATGGCTTTTCCGGCGTTTACTCGACAAATGACGGATATATTGATTCTACCTTTACGGGCACATACGACGTTACAGACAGCAAACTCGCAGATAAAAATCCATACAAGTGGTATTATTACGCAACCATAGATAAAGACAGCATAATCGATTCGGGTCGTTCGAATTTACTGGGCAAATTCGGTGAAGAGGGGTTTCATCTGATCTTTGATTTCAGGGAATTGGATGGAGAAGAGATCCTGTACGAACAATTTCAAAGGCTTTACTTCAAAAGGTAGCTTGTCTTACAGCCGTGAGGTATTTCCCGCTTCCCCTATATTAGCGTAACTACTACTACAACGATGAGTACTAAAGTTCTTTGACAGCATTAAATAACGGCTTCAGCCAGTAACTGGAGATTTCTTTTCCGGTGGGACAGATAGGCGACCATGTTTCTTTTCATGTGATAGTTAACGTCGTTCAATGTCTTTCGGATTAGCTCCTCGTTGCCGGATAAGCCGGCAATAATCAGTCTTTGGGCCTGGGGCAGCGTCAGGACCGGTTCTCCCGTTTTTTTAAATGCTGGCGCACCTCCAATATGAAAAGATGGGCGATCAGCACAAACATTATGTGGCGGTGTAAGGCATTCCAGGAGCGGGCCTCGCAATGGTCCATCCCGAGGTAGTCCTTGGTTTCCTCGAAGCACTGTGTGAATCGGCCAGCGCAGAGTCGCCGCCCAGTGCAGTTCTTCCTTGGGTATATCGGCCGGAGCGTTGCTTCAGGGAGAACTTAAGCTTTCCATCTTTAGAAGCGGCAGATGTAGAGCCAGACGTCACGGTCAGGCAGATTGTCCCGGCATTCGATAACCCGGAGCACCTTGACATCGGCAACTATGGTAATTAAGGGGACACCATATTTAATTTTCGAAAGGGTAATTTAGTATGGTGTCCCCTTAATTTTCCGCTTAATTTTCCGGACAGCCTACCCCGGCACCAAGGAGTTATTGATCACTGCTAATGGTGGAGACAACAACAATCGAGAGAGCTTTTTATTTAGAACCTGAACCGCACCTGGTAATTTCCTCCCTTTTTTATTTCCCCAAAAAATAGCTGAATCCCTGTCAGTCTAAAACATTTTGACTGGACAGGGATTTTTAGTCCAGGTTAAAGTAACCGGGAACATTTAAGGCATGAAACTCAAGGGCAGTTTTACCAAAAACCTGCTCCCCTTATTTAACGTGCTTTCGACTTCTATATTTCCTCTATGGGTATCAACAATCCATTTGACAATAGAGAGCCCAAGGCCTATGCCGTCACTTTTTCTTGACTTATCTACCCTATAAAACCGGTCAAATATATAAGGCATGTCTTCATCGGGTATACCAATGCCATTATCCTCTACTGATATATTTGCATAGTTGTCATCTTTATCCAAGGTGAGTTTTACCCATCCGCCTTCATGGTTATACTTGATTGCGTTGCTTACCAGGTTAATAATAAGTTGTGTTATAAGGGTTTGGTCACATTCCACATATAATTTATCTGGAGCGTCGAGAAGCAGCTTTATATTTTTTTTATTTGCGGCTTCATTCATTTCATATATTATTTTTTCTGCCATGACTGAAAGGTCTATACCCTCTATGATAGGTATATATTTCTTTTCATCACCTCGCGTGAGCATGAGCAGTTGGGATATAATATTTCTCATTTTCTTACTTTCCATGAGGATGGTTTCCAATGCCTCTCTATAGTCATCTACACCCTTTTTGCCTGAAAGTGCCTCCTCTGTCTGTGCTGTTATGACGGCCACAGGGGTTCTGAGTTCATGGGAGGCGTCGGATGTGAACTGCCTTTCCTTTTTAAGAGAGGACTCTAGTCTGTCAAGCATCTCATCAAAAGTCATAGCAAGATTTCCTACCTCATCCTTAATATTAGGCATATTCAACCGTCGGGACAGGTCACCTTTGCCTATAGCCTTGGCTGTTTTAGTTATATGGTCAATGGGAGAAAGTGCCTTGCTGGCAAGAAAAAGCCCTCCTCCTATGGCAATCAATACACATAAAGGTATAGTGACAAAAATAGCTGCCTCAAGATTTTTCAAAGCATCGCCCACGGGCATAAGGGAACGGCTGGACCTGACCCATGCCACTGTTTTATTGTTGTCATAAATAGGCTGATCGTATATAATCCAAGGCGATTCCCCAATTTCCACATATCTTACCGTATTAAAGGCGGGCTTCATATCTGTTATTGAAGGATGTATCATATTGCCGTCAATAACCGAATTGTCACTGTTATATATGGTGATAAATGTCCCCGAGGTTGTAAGTTCAAAGGGTTCATTAAACTTTATTTTTCCGTTTTCCACCTCTATCATGGAGACAGCTTGGGCGGCATGAGCCTTTACAAGCGTCTCTGCTCCTTGCCGCATTACGTTGGACATGGAAAGATATATGAAAAAGCTGAATATAACCAGAAGGGTTACAAGCATTAATGTATACCATATTGTCAGTTTATTTTTTATAGTAAAATTTTTCATATTTTCTCCTTGAGCATATAGCCGCTGCCGCGGACAGTGTGGAGCAGTTTACTGTCAAAATCGTCGTCGATCTTCTTCCGCAGGTATCTGATATATACATCGACGATGTTGGAGTTGCCCTCAAAGTCATAGTTCCAGACATGATCTGCAATCTGAGAGCGGGTAAGCAGTCTCCCCTTATTTCTGAGCATGTATTCGAGTATGGCATACTCTTTGGCAGTAAGTTCAATGTCATTTCCACCTCTGCTTACGGTGTGAGATACGGTATCCAGTATCAGATCGACAGCTTTCAGTGTCGTTTCCTTTGATTCATTCTGTCTCCTGAGAAGCGCCCTGATCCTGGCTAAGAGTTCATCAAAGGAAAACGGCTTAGTGAGGTAGTCATCGGCGCCTAAGTCCAGGCCTTTTACCTTGTCCTCTATGGCATCCTTTGCCGTAAGCAGCAGTACCGGTATCTTTATGCCCTTATTTCTGATGTGTTTTAAAACGGCCAGGCCGTTTATTACAGGAAGCATGATATCCAGTATTATACAGTCGTATTCCACAACTTCGATAAGTTCCTGCCCATCTTCTCCGTCCTCGGCAGTATCTACGCTGTAGCCTTCTTCGCGGAGCCTTCTTGATATGGATTTGAGCAGCGACGGTTCATCCTCTATAATCAGAATCCTCATGCATAATACCTCCAAAAACAAGCTTTCACTTATGATTATATCTCAGTATGATTGAAAAAACATTAAAAAACTTTAATTTGCCTTTAATAGAACTTTAATTGTTTGGCCTGATAATAGAAAAAGATGAGCGAAGAGCTCAAATAAAATTATTAGGGGGTAGTGTTTATGAAGTTGAGAGAAGCATTAAAGAAAGCAGGAATTCCGGTCCTGGCAGGTACGCTGATCGTTGGAAGCATGGTTGGGTTTGCCGGGACGCAGACATCGGCGGCGGCACCGCAAAATCCGGCTGCTGTCCAGCAGACGGATGAACAGTCGCCAAGCTATAAGGCATCGATATTTTTAGGGCAACAGGACCAAAACGACAATGAAAAAGCAGACACTCAAAGTGAAGCCCAGGAGGATGCAGCTTTAGCATCAAAAGCTAAAATAACAAAGGATGAGGCCGTAAACGCTGCATTGGCAGCATATCCAGGTTATACGGTAAAGGACGCTTCCTTAGGCAATGAAAACGGTTATCTTGTGTATGAAGTTAAGATGACCGATAATTCAGGGAAATTCATGGATGTTAAGGTAGATGCCGGCAATGCAAAGGTACTTACGGCAGACAGCGAAGATAATGAAGCTAAAGACAAGAGCGAAGCTGAAGAAGCCGATTCGGGCGTAGACAATGACAATGTTCAGGAAGAAGTTGAAGAATAGGTTTAAGGCCCCCTCTGGGGGGCCTTAAATAATAAATCATAAAGGAGTAATAAAAAATGGACAAAAAATCACCTATACTTGAGGCTAAAGGACTTACAAAGATACTGGGCGGGAGACCGATTGTTTCGAATTTAAGCTTTAGGGTTTATCCCGGAGAGATATATGGTTTTTTGGGACCTAACGGGGCAGGCAAAACGACTACAATAAGGATGCTTACGGGTCTTATATACCCCTCTATGGGTAGTGTGCATATTAACGGGGTTAACTTAAGAGAGAACAGAGGGGATGCGTTAAAGAATATAGGGTGTATTGTGGAAAACCCGGAGCTGTATAAATATCTGACAGCCATAGAAAATCTAAAACAGTTTGCAAGGTTAAAGGACGGGGTAAATGAGGACTATCTCTATAGCCTTCTGGTTAAGGTAGGCCTGCCTAACAACGGCGATCAGAAGGTAGGGACATTCTCACTGGGAATGAGGCAAAGACTTGGCTTGGCCCAAGCTTTGATAGGCAAACCCAAGGTCCTCATTCTGGATGAGCCTATGAATGGTTTGGACCCGCAGGGTATGAAAGACATAAGGGATATAATCATATCACTGGCAAGAGAGCACAAAATGGCCATATTTATTTCCAGCCATCTGCTCCATGAGATACAAATAATTGCTGACAGGGTAGGTATAATCGATAACGGCAGGCTTATAGCAGAGAACCGGGTATCCAATCTTCTGTCAGATAAAGTCCTGTCCATAAAGGTAGCTGAACCGGAAAAGACATTAAACATGATAATGAGTTCTTATGGTTTGAGCGGCTTTGTGAAGGGTGAAGAGATACAGTTAGACCTCAGGAAAGGTGTTGAAATGACCGATGTTATAAGATTTCTTACCACAAAGAAGATAGATATACTGGATATCAGGACAATCGATCAGGAGCTTGAAGATATATTCTTTAAGCTTGTAGATAAAGCCCCACTAAAGACTGATGAAGAAATGGAAGGAGTAAAATAAGATGATAGCAGCGGTATTAAAAAATGAGACTCAGAAGGTATTTAAGAGGAGACTTGCCATACTTCTGCTGGTGGTCACCGCAGTTATTATGTTAATGACATTCGGCGAGTTTTATTTATCGGGTAGTGCTCATATCACCTGGCAAGAGAGTGTGAAAAATGAGATTGCCGATTATCAGAGGATCGTAAACGGCCAGGCTCCGAGCGAATGGGACGGAAAACTTCCGACACCGGCAGAAGCACAAAGGCAGATACAGGTGCTTCAATACCATCTGGATAATAACATACCAATCAATGGCAATGATGCAGGATGGTTTTTGGCAGACATAATAAATAAAGATCTGGCATTATTGATGGTACTAATGATAGCCTATATTGCAGCTGAGACAATTGCCCAGGAATCAGGCGAGGGTACCATAAAACTTCTCATGACCACACCTGTGCCGCGTTGGCAGGTAGTCCTGGGGAAATATGCAAGTATCATGCTGACAGTAACTATAGTCCTTGCCTATACAGTCATATTGGGATACTTCACGGACGGAATGCTATACGGTTTTGGAAGCTTAACGCAAAATGTAATACTGTCACCGGGAATATCCGGAGCAAGCATTGACATGACAATATCTTCTCACATGCCGCTATGGCAGTATATACTTTCGGGCACATTATTAAACTGGCTTTCACTTGCGTGTGTAGGTGCCCTGGGAATGCTTTTCTCAGCACTGCTCAATAATTCCGGCGCAGCCATCGGGGCGACTCTTGGCACTGTGATAGGCGGACAGGTAGGCCTTGGTGTGATATCGAAGGCGAATTGGCCGAATTATCTTTTTTGGAAGTACCTCACACCGGCAGCAAACCTGCCCATAGATACAAATATTCCATCAGGAGCACAGGTTTCAGTAACAATGACAGTTGCAGTTCTTATAATCTGGGCATTGATATTTATAGTATCCTCCATGTTTGTATTTGAAAAAAAGGACATACTGGCCTGATGATATTGGTATCGACATCTATTTTGGCTTTGGCCTTGACATAAGTGGGAAAAGACTTCCTTGCACCATACTTGTTTTCTTCCTTTTCCGTAAGCCAATCGAGCGCGACGTTTTTAATGTCCTCTTGATTATATTCCCGCATGCCTGAAAGGGGCGGTTGACCCATCCGGGAGTAAATCCAGGAGCCCTGCCGGAACCAAACCCACAGATGTCCGTTTTCGCCACAAAGGTGCGCCTCGTCCTGGCCGGCGGGGCCTACCCGCGGATCCTTCCCGAACTGCGGGTTTTTCATCCCCAGGCGGCGGGCTAAAGCGATTGCTTCATCAACTGTAAATTGTCCATGGGCCAGTTTTATAAGGGTACCGGACTGCGGACCCTTGGGCAGCTCCCGGTCTGTCTCGAACCTTACCTGACGTAAGGCGTTCAACTGACCCACGGTTAAACTGAATCCGGCTGGATCTGTGCCCGTACTGGCTTCAGCACGCAGGAAGAAGAGCGGTTCCGGCCCCTCTTTGCCGTCCGGTGAAAAAAAACGTGAACCACCCGGCGCCAAGCGCCACAAGGAAAACTGCGGCGATGGCGGCAAGTCTTAAGCGACTGAAAATTCTGCTGCCAGGCCTTTGCCTAAACAAAGGTGTAACAGCGTGCCGGGTACGGAATGAGGACACCAACCGGTCACGCAGACGGTCCCTGAAGCCGGCGTCGGGTTCCACGGACGGCAGTTGGCGCAGCCGTGTCCCCAGATCGCGCTCAAGCGCATGAAATTTACTCTCCTGATCCTTCATCTTTCCCCAACCTTTCACGCAAAGTTTGGAGTGCCCGGAAAGTCAACTGCTTGACTGCTCCCTCCGAACGGCCCATGATCCGGGCCGTATCCCGCAGGCTCAGGTCCTGGATGTAGCGCAACGAAAGCGCTTCCTGCTGCAATTTGGACAGCGTCCGGAGCGCAGCCTCCAGGTCAAGCCGCGTCGATACACCATTTAACGCCTCGTCCCTGACAGCCGCATCCGGTGCTAACTCTTCCATCTGTACCTCGCGTTGTCGCCTCCGGTTTTTCAATAAATGTTTTATATTACACACCAGACAAAAAAACTTAAGAGCATTAACCTGCCCGGTACACCGGTTTATCTCACACACAGTTACCTAACTCATAAACACAAAAAACTCTTGACATCATAACAGCGATAGTGATATAATCTAAAAAATGTTCTTAAGTTTAGTATGAGCAGGGTGATTTTTTGTGGGACAAGAATACAAAATAGGCGAATTGGCAGAAAAGAGCGGTGTTTCAAGGAGGACGATTCATTATTACCTCAGCCGGGGACTTCTTCCTTCTCCGAAAGGTGTGGGACCCCAAAGTTTCTATACTGAAGAGCACTTGTTAAGGCTCGATCTGCTAAAAAAACTTCAGGAAAAATACTGGCCTTTGGACAAAATCAGGGAGCGCCTTAATACACTTACGCCTGAAGAAGTTAAAAAAGAACTCCAGGAATTTGAAAAGCACGCAAAAGAAAAACCAGGCGTACCTGCATTGGCTTCGGAGCTTAAAATATCCGATGCCGAAAACATTACAGAGTATTTAAAAATTGACATAGCTTTGGGCATCAGCCTGCTTTTTCCAAAGGAACTGTACGAAAAACATGTTGATACTGCCCTGCATATCGTCAAATACGCCAGAAATCTTCTGCTTGCCAGAAGATAACAAAGAAAAGGAGGCGCAATCGTGGGGATAAGCGGATTATCTGGTCTTAAAGGCAGGGATGGGAACATTCCTTTGCAAGACGTGAAAATTACCGGAGAAGTTTACGCATCTTTTTCCCGTATAACCATTACTCAACTATATCAAAACACCAGCAGTGACAATATCGAAGCCATATATACCTTTCCCATTCCTGATACTGCCGCGGTCCTGGATTTTACTGCCCGGATGGGAAAAAGAACGGTAAGAAGTATCATTATGGAAGCGGAAGAGGCTTTAAAGACTTACCATGATGCCGTCGAGGCAGGAGACAGTGCATTGCTGCTGGCTGAATACCGGCCGAACATCTTTCAAGTGTCGGTAGGGCAACTGCTGCCAGGCGAAACTGTCGAAATCGAGATTTCCTATCTCGATGAATTAAAGTACCAGGATCGGGAGTTAAGGCTGACGATTCCTACCGTGGTAGCCCCCAGGTACATCCCCGGGATAAAGTCCGGAAGCAAGAAGGGGAAAGGATGGGCAGAACCAACCGACCGGGTGCCGGATGCTGATTTCATCACTCCCGTGATTGGGGAGGCGGACTACCGGGCAAGTCTGGACCTGCGGGTGAATGTGCTAAAGCCTGCCAGCTTTTACTCCCACAGCCACAAGATTAAGGTCGAGCGGCTGGATGGAAACACGGCCAGGATTGGCTTTGCAGATCTGTCTTGCACCATGGATGCTGATTTCGTCCTGGTCTGCACCTTCGGCGAGGAAATTGCAGCAAGCGGCACGGTTTACCCTAAAGACGGCAATGAAAAATTACTGTATCTTACCTTTATTCCGGAATTGGAGCCTCTTGTGGCACCCGATGGCAAAAACCACATTTTCGTGATCGATATCTCAGGCTCCATGATGGGAGAAAAGCTTGAACAAGCGAAAAATGCTCTCCATCTCTGCCTAAGGAATCTTACCGGAGAAGACAGCTTTAACCTCATCGCCTTTAACCATGCCTGCACCCGTTTTGCAAAACGGTTTAAGCCCTTTAACCAGCAAAACCTCAACCTGGCCAGCCAGTGGATAAACAGTCTCGATGCTTCGGGAGGAACAGAAATACTTCAACCTATTGAATACTGCCTGGAGGATAACGCCTCTGAAAAAAGCGTTATTCTACTTTTCACCGATGGCGAGGTGGGCAACGAAAGGGAGATTTTTAATTATGTCAGACGGCACCTTGACCAAAGAAGGATTTTTACTTTTGGAATAGATACCGCGGTAAACAGTTTTTTTCTCAACGAGCTTGCCCGGATTGGTCACGGCAGGGCAGAGTTTATCTATCCCGGCGAGAGGATAGGCGACAAGGTTCTAAGGCAGTTTGCCAGGATTATCTCACCGGCAGTTGATGATGTGCGGATTGACTGGGGCAGTATCCGGGTCAAAGATGTTTTTCCGCAGAAAATCGGCCTTATTTTTGATCTGGAACCGCTCAATATTTTTGCCCTGACCAGCGGCGAACTTACGGGAGACGTTGTGCTCAAGGGAAAAGCTGGCGGGCAAACTTTTGAGAGCAGGATCAGCCTCAACACGCTGTCCTGCAGCGGCGAGGCAGATCTGCTGGAAAAAATCCGGGCCAGAAAAATTATCGAACAACTGGAATTCGATTTAAACTACGGGAACTCCAGAAGAAGAGAGAAAATCAGAGATGAAATCATCAGACTGTCTAAACAGTACGGCATCATTTCCTCTCTTACTTCTTTTGTGGCCGTTGAAGAAAGGGTAGACAAGGCCTCGGGGTTGCCTGTAACGCGCCCGGTTCCGGTTGCCGTCCCCCAGGGTTGGAAAATGATTGACGCTTTATACAGTGTGTCTTCCCCGCCAATACTTTATAAGGAAAAGGTCGTTCATCAACAATTATTATTCAGTGATGAAGCCGCCTTTAGGGTTAACAGCGCTGGTGTTTCCATGCCTTCCATTCCCTGTTGTGAAAAAGTGACCGACGGGGAGGATGAAACCAGCCTTACCAATCTTCTGAGAGTGCTTGCCAAAAAGCAGATGGCCGACGGGGTTTTTGCCGACAGTGAAGCGCATGACCTGAACCGGAAGCTAAGAACCACAGCCTTAGGCCTGTTAGCCTTTCTTCTTGGCGATGAAAATACCGGCATCTATGCAAACCAACTCAGAAAATCCCTTCAGTTTATCTTTAATGCTTTAGAAGACGGAAAATATCAACTTGATCTAAACAGGGACGCCGATAACAGACTTTGCCTGCTGATTTTGCTGGCTCTCAAACGGTCTCTTGACCAGGGAATTGTGAAAAGAAAAGATGAAAATTCAATATCCATGTTGATTACGCAGTTAGAAAAAGCGCTTCGGATTGCTGCTCAAGATTCCGAAGAAATCAGGCTGGTAATGGAGAGTATAGATTATCTTGAACAACCTGAAGGTGCAGCATTGCTCTTGGATTTTCTAGATATCTCCGTCAGCGGCATGCCGGATGTGCAGGATTGGGAGGACAGTCCCCCGTCTGCTCTGGCCTGCTACATTGTCTTGAAAACCTTGCTGTCCTGATGTTTTTTAAGGAAGGTTTTTGAAAATATTTTATTTGCAGCTACAGTATTTTGTGGATATAATAACCATTAGCCGTAATCCTGATAAAAATCCGGCTGCGCCATGTATAAATACATCAGGGAGCAGTGCCTGAAAGTATGGAGGCAGGAATATTATGACAAAGATAATTGATCCATCTACTAATTTAGTATGGTGTCCCCTTAATTTACCCTTAATTTACGAATTTTTTTTTTAAAAACCTCTTGACAAGAAAAAGAACTTTAGTTATT
>DIEU01000013.1 GCA_002418775.1 Firmicutes bacterium UBA5766 | reverse complement strand
CTAGCAATTAAAGGTATTTCTGCTGATTTTGAAGATAATGCGGTTTTGAAGATAATCGCTTGGGTTTCTAAAGTGATATGTGGCGGCGGGAGCATCCGGCTCCCGCCCATCACTTCATAAACCCTCCGCGGCGCTCAGGTTGCTCCTCAGCATTGCCCTATCCTCCGCCAAGGGAAAGCATCTCAAGCGTACAAGGAAAGCTCTTGGCTGTCAATGTTAAATTCGCGCGGAAAGGGTGTCAAATTTTATCGGAAGAAGTGTCAAATTTTATCGGAAGCACTGTAAAGTGGCCAGCGGTCAAGGTGTTAAAATAAAACGGAATATCCGACAAACTCTGACCAGTGCTCACGAAAGATTTGTTTGAAGGTTTCTTTGTCGACATGATCTTTCATGAATTATTTATTCTGGGTCAAGGGAATAACTCCTTTTTATTTCATATCTGGAAGGCGGAAAAAAGAAAATTCCTATGGTATTCAAGTTTCCCCCTTATTTTTGATAATGTTTTGTTGATTCCTTCATTTTTGAGAATGTCATAAGCCTTTTTTATTTTTTCAGGCTTCTCAATTGCTTTTTTAAATAATTATTTTCTGCCTTCAAGAAGGGCGCTGGTTTCAGTTCCTGCAGAAATGCAGGAGTAAGCGACTCTTACAAGAACATTTCCAGCTTCAATCAAGGGGGGAGAAACTTCTTTCGTATATGCGTTTCCTTTACTCATAACAACCTGAAGCAAATCTTATTAATACCCCCCTGCGCCTAGAAGTAAAACTTCAAAGCCGCTATTTTGCCACAATTTATGATCCAGACAGTTACATGTGTCAAAGACACTACGATGGCGCATTAACTGCCCCAGTTCCTGAGGGTTAAAATACTTAAATTCTTCATGGCCCGTCGTAATGACAGCCAGGTCTGAGTTGCGAAAGGCCTCTACTAATCCCACAAGTTCGTATTCAAAATCTTTAACGTGAGGGTCATAAGCTGCAACGTAAATTTTATTCTCCAGCAGGTATTTTATAATGTTTAAAACGGGACTGTTCCTTGTGTCGTCAATATTTGCCTTATATGTGACACCCGCGATAGTCACTTTCTGTGTTTCACATATATTTAGAATCCCTGTTATTTTCTCGGCAACATAATGTGGCATACTGTCATTTATATTACGACTGGATGATATTATTTTTGTCTCTTCAGGAAACTTTTCGACAATGAACCAGGGATCAACGGCTAGACAATGTCCGCCTACTCCGGGCCCAGGGTTATGCAAATTAACACGGGGATGCAAATTGGCAAGCTTAATAACATCCCAGGAGTTTATACCGATTTTGTTGCATATGACTGCCAATTCGTTTGCCAGGGCGATGTTTACATCCCTATATGTATTTTCCATCAACTTGACCATTTCTGCGGTTGTGGAATCGGTTAGGTAAATTTCACCCTCTACGAAACTGCTGTATAATTTTTTTGCTTCCAGCGCCGAAGTTGATTCTATTCCCCCGATAACACGATTGTTTTCAATAAGTTCTTTTAATATTCGTCCTGGCAGTACTCGTTCCGGACAGTAGGCAACAAAAAAATCTTCTCCAGCCTTCATACCGGTTTTTTCAAGCAAGGGCGCCAGGAGATTTTGCGTAGTTCCTGGTGGCGACGTAGATTCGAGCACGACCAGGTTTCCTTTGTCAAGAAAAGGAACTATACTATTTGCCGCTTGTTCAATATAGCTCAGGTCAACTTTCTTTTCTTCGGTAATCGGGGTTGGCACTGCAATAATGAATATGTCGGAAGGTTTGGGCTCTGGTTGTGCGTGTAAATTGCCCGAGTTTACAGCAGCTTTCACAATTGTCTTGAGACCGGGTTCTTTAATTGGCAGACCGCCGCGGTTAACAATCTGGACAATTTGTGTATTTATATCCACTCCTGTAACTTCGAATCCATGTGTTGCTAAAATGCTTGATGTGGGCAGCCCAATGTAGCCTAATCCTAATACGCAAATTTTTTTCATGATAACTCCTGCCCCGTTTTTGCATCATTTAACAGGTTTATGTTTTATTGACATATTTCAACATAGCTATATAATTTCCCTGCCAGTAACACTTTTTTCTAAACCGGAGACTGATGACAGTTTAACTGAGTTCTCTTTATTATATTTCGGCGGTTTTTCTTACAAGTATAGTTTTAGGTTCCAAGAATTTTTTCTTAAAAAAATTTTTTAAGAAAATTCAGGATAAAAAAGGAAAACTTAAAACAATGTCGAAGGTTGTAAATTTAGATCGTGTAAAGAATGAAAAAATTTTTATAGGAATTTTTTTTTGAAGTTAAGTTACTAAAGGGGACTTCTGTTTGAAAAATATTTTACAGAGGATCTTGCCTAAAAAGAATCACTTTATAGGGATTGATATCGGCACAAGTACGATCAAGGTTGCGGAAGTCAAGGTTGTAAGTGATATTCCCGAAGTTGTCGACTTGAGATGTTATCCTGCTCCGCCAGGAGTTTGGACGGATCAATTTGATGAAGAAGCACTTGTCGCTGCTTTAAAAGAAATAGCCAACCCCCAATTGAAAGAGGTCATTACCTGTATCGGCGGGGAAAAGCTGATCAGCCGCATTATACTCCTGCCGAAGATGAGTGATAAGGAACTCGAGACAGCCGCCAAATTCGAGCTTGAGAAATTTGTCCCCATACCTGTTGACCAGCTGATTGTCAGACACATTCGTTTAGACGAAGGTCTTGCAGCGCAGGACCAGAAAGAAGGAGAAAGCGTCCTTCTGTTAGCCGTGCCTTCGGCCACAGTATACCAGTATCACAGCATTTTTTCACGCGCCGGACTGACCTTGACCGCTATCGATCTAAAGGCTTTTGCGATTTGGCGCCTTTTTGGAAAAACGGCGGCAGGGATCGTTGCTATCGTCGAAATAGGCGCTAAAACTTCTCAACTTGTTGTAGTAAAAGATGACATGATCAGGTTCGTTCGTCTTTTACCGGTAGGGGGCGACGTTTTGACGATGCGTCTGATGGAAACCTACGGGGTTGAATTTCCCGATGCGCAGCAAATGAAACAAGAGGCTGCCGTTACTGCGGAAGAAGAACATGAACTTGATCAAGAGTTTGGCAGCGGGCAAATAAAAGAGATTCTACGCGAAGGTCTTCATGAGGTTTCCAGGGAGATTAGCCGTTCACTCGATTTTTATTCTAATCTGGAGAATCTCTCTGTAGAAAAAGTAATTATAAGCGGGGGAACATGCAAGCTGAAAGGTCTCGCTGATTACCTGCGGGATGCGCTTGTTCTGCCTGTTGAAGAAGGAATCCCCGGTTTAGATCTGCCGCAAGGCATGGATTTTGACCCTCAATATTCTGTAGCCATTGGGCTGGCCTTAAGGGAGGCGCTTACTTGATTTACAAGGTAAATTTTTTGCCGCCCAAACTACAACGGGAGGGAAATATTGATCTGCGCCGTCTTTTTTTAATCGGCGGTGTTACCTTGCTGGTTACTCTAGCGGTAATTAGTTACAGCATCTTGGTTATTACTTTTTTTGTCATGAAAAACCAGCTGAAAGGGACTCAGCAGCAGTTGGCTGATCTGGCCCCAATCGTTGCCAGGGTACAGAAAATTACCAGCGAGAGGAAAGAACTGGAGAAATCAATCGACCAATATAATTACCTGTTAAAAAAGCATGTCAGCTGGTCTGATATGTTCTACGATTTTAATAATGTTTCTCCTGTTGACCTGTGGCTCAACAGCATGGAACTGTCTTATAAGCCCGACCTCAAGGTAACTGTTGGTTCCAATCCTGTTATAACGGGTAGAGAAGAGCAGAAGCAGCCGAGTAAAGCGGGATCCGGCCAACCTGTGGATATACAAAGGCCGAATCAAGTTATTTTTAACGGAGCTTCGCTGACCATGTCTTCAATTGGTGTTTTTATGAACAACTTGTATCAGCTTCCTTATTTCAAAGAAGTAAAGCTAATCAAAGCAAGCCGGGATAATCAGGGAATTGCTTTTCAAATAACAGCCCTATTAAAGGATGATTTATAAATGTTGGATCGTTTAAGCGGCAGGGATAAAATTCTTTTACTGATAGTTCTCATCGCCCTGGTGGGATACTGTTTTTATCATTTTATTCTAACTAAACAACTTGAAGCATATTCGCAGGTAAAGAGCGAACTGGCCGAAAGTCAGGCTAAACTAAGTCAGGCTTTAGCGCAGTCGGCATCTCTGCCAATTGAGAGCAGCAAGCTGGATAAGGCAAAAAAGGATATAAAGGAAACCGGAAAACATTTTGAGACTGAAATGAGAGACGGTTCCAGCGTTATTATTTTAGGCCTGAACGCAATCTTTGAAGGAGTGGATATTACCAGCCTGGAGCCCGGAGAGATTAAAGAAGATCCGATATTGCTGGAAATGCCTGTTAAATTAACGGCACAGGGAAATTATCGCGAGACGCTGCTTTTATGTGAAGATATTGAGAACATGACCAACCTGACCGAAGTGCAGGGTTCGAAGATAGAAGCGGTTTCCGGAACAAACGACGTTAAAATGACTGTTGAGATGACTATCTTTTCTTCAAAAACACCCCAGGGCCGTCTTTCCTTGGAGGATATTTCCAGGTGGTTGACTGGCAGATATAATATTTTCCGGCCGGCGACTATGATAGCCCCCATTCCCGAATTGACCGGCAAGATCATTAATCCCGCAAGCCCGCCGGAGAATCCCGCAAGCCCGCCGGAGAATCCCGCAGGCCCGCCGGAGAATCCCGCAGGCCCGCCGGAAGGAACCGGATCGGTTCAGGGTGAGGCGAGCGGTTCGGCTGGTGAATCAGTTTCGCCCAAATCCGAATACATCTGGAAGAAATAATTTAAATAAAAAACTTCTAAATCAGTATGCTCCTTTTCTCGTCAAAACCGCCGCCAGAGTGCGAAGCAGCAGAGTAATATCCAGCCATAAAGACCAGTTGCGAATGTACCACGCTTCAAGACGCCCACGGTGAAGGTAATCAATTTCACTGCGCCCGCTCACCTGCCACAGTCCAGTTACACCGGGACGGACAAGATAATAATCATCTATGTACGAATTAAAGAATGGAATTTCTTTCTTTGTAATGGGTCTGGGTCCGACAAGACTCATCTCGCCTTTCAACACATTAATCAGCTGGGGTAATTCATCCAAACTGGTCCAGCGAAGGAATTTACCCACCCTTGTTATACGGGGGTCGGTTCTGAGTTTGTAGTGCTGATCCCATTCCGTTTGAAAGCGGGGATTCTTCTGAAGGATGTCTTCCAGTATTTCCTGGGCATTTTCAACCATTGTCCTGAATTTATAGCAAGAGAAAGTTTTCCCCAGTTGTCCGATTCTTTGGTGACCGAAAAAAACAGGTCCCGGAGAGTCAAGTTTTACTATCAGAGAAATGATCGTCATGACAGGCAGCAGGCATATGAAAAGCAGAAAACCAACGGCAAGATCAAAAGTTCTTTTAACCAGCTTGTTCCAAGTATTGGCCAGGTTATTTGTAAGGCGGAAGGTAAGCATTTGCTCGTCAAAAAAATAGTCAGCCTTTACTCCGGTTACCGGTATCCCAAATAAATCAGGGACTACCAGCACTGAGTTTGCCGAGCGCTGCAGGCGGTTGACCAGTTTCACCAACTTTTCCGATTTCATCCCCGGGGCGGCTACAATAAGATCGCGGACACCGCTTAATTCCATAATAGTCTCACAGTCATGGAACTTACCCAAAACCTGAAAATGTGTACCGTTAACTCTTAATCCCACCTGCTTTTTTAAAGGATCATCATCTAAAAGACAATAGACGTTATATCCAAGGTAACGGTCTCTGATCAGCGCCTGGGCAACAAGTTCTCCAGTCTTTCCGGCGCCGAGAATGATCACGGGCCGGGCCCATAAACCACAACGCAAAAGAAATGTCTTCGTACAGAGACGTGAAAAAGGCATGAGCAGCAGCGCAAAAAAGTAGCACCAAACAAGAACGGTTCGTGAAAATTCCGCACCCATCTTGCCCAGGGAAATTGAGGCCAGGATAAGAAGAAAGGTAACTGTCAGAATTTTGGTCAGCCTTCTTGTTTCCCGCCAAAAGGGCAGATGAACGGAATAAAGGTTTTCAAAGTAAAGGTAGGTCAGCAGGATAAACAAGATCCAGCACTGATGCCGGAAAAAATCAAGTCTCATCTCACCGGTATATAAAGGCGATAATAACGGCAAAAAATGCAATCTTACCTGCCAGGCCAAAAGGAGCGAAACACTCAGGGCAGCAATGTCTGAAAAAAGAAGTGAGAATGCTATATACGCCTTGGGCGCCGATTTTGGTGTTGGCAGTTTTATATTTCGCGCATCGGGCGCAAACGAAAAAGGTTCTTTTCTGACTGGCAGGGTTTCCATATTTTACTCCTGTATTTTTTGTTTATTTTATCGGGTAATTTTGCTTTAAATCAAGGCTTTTCCACAATATAAAAAAAAAATAGTTTTATGGCAGGAAATTACCATTATTTGCTGAAATATATTATATCTGGCTATTAATATTGTTTGGGTAAGATTATGTGTTTTGGAATAAAAAAAGTTATTGCTGCAAGTTCCGGATTTTCCTTGTTGGAAGTTGTTTTGGCTCTTCTTATTACAATACTGTTCTCCGGTATCGCGCTTGCCTCATCAAACCTTGCCAGCAAGCAAAAACTCAATTTTGCGGCAAACTTAATCTGCAAGGATATACGCCTGATTCAGCAACAAAACGCAGACAACAATGGAACTCACGCGATACTTTTTGATTGCTGCAATGACGTATATTACTTGAAGAAATGTGAGGCTGGCGCAAAAAGCCGAAAGGTGGTTTTACCGGCCGGAATAGACCTTACAGCGACAAATTTTGATTTTGACAATAATCCGGATAATGGATACGATAATGAATTAAGATTTAACTCAAAAGGAGAGCCCTTTCGCAATAACGGAATATTATGCGGCGGACATTTAGGATTAAGAAATAAAAACAAGAAGTATCTCTATGTAATCGTGGCCTCTGTGACAGGTCAGGTAAGAATTGATACTAATCCTCCGTAAGGAAAATAATTGCATGAAAAAAGTGTATCTTGGGTATTTTAAAAAACTTTATTCAGGTCAGCGCGGGGTTGGTTTACTTGAAATAATGGTGGTTCTTTTTTTTCTTGCTGTGATCACTGTTCCGCTGATTAATTTTTTTCTTTCAGGCAACAGGTTCACAGCGGAAGCGCGTCATGAAGTGGCAACTTTAAACTTGGCCCAGGAGATTCTTGAAGAGATCAAAAGCATTCCGGGCAACCAGATTGGTGTTGCTTTGGAAGGAACAACCGGCACGATTACTTTAGCTGGGACGAAAACAACAAATGGCTTGTACAATAATTACAAAGTAGCTTTAACCGGGGGGACCGGTTCCGGTCAGGTTAGAACAATAACCGGATATACCGGATCAACGCGCGTGGCCGCCGTCTCTCCCAACTGGATCATTGCTCCTGACAGCACAACTTCTTATGTAATATATCAAAAAAATAATTCCACCCCGTACACGTACAGTGTCAGCGTAACAGACGGAACAAACAGCCTGAAAACAGTAACTGTATCAGTTGATTATAAGGCAAAGGGGATATCCAAATCAGTTTCTTTGACTGGAGAAATAATCAAAAGGTAGGCTGCAATGGCTTCACGTTACTGGAAACCACTGTAGCCATGATAATTTTTTTTGCTGTGGCAGCCATGGTTTTATCTGTTTATTTAAACGGTTACTCAGATTACGCGAGAAACAACCAGAAGATAGAAGTGCAGGAGAGTTTGAGGCTGGCTGTAAAAAAAATAGCCGGGGAAGTCCGGCAGTCCGTTTCCCTGGGCGATATGACCGGCACAACCAAAACAAATTTAGGGACGGCATCGGGAGTGACCCCCCCAACACAACCCATTTACGTGCTGGACAGCGGCGGAAAAATATTTTTTGTAATCACCGAGGGCACTGAACAGAAAGTGATCGGTTATTACTTAAGCGGCGGAAAAATTTTAAAAAGCGTCAACGGAGCGGGGAATAATCCTGTAGCAAGCAATATAAAAGATGTTAATTTTCAGTATACGGGAAAGACGGTGCTGATAACCTGCGCCGGAGAAAAATCAAACAGCGGTGTAATCACCCAGAGCACAAAAATAATACCAAGGGTGCTCGTCACCAGTTATTAATATACAAGCTTGTTTATTAACCAGAATTACAAAGATAAGGACAATATAGCGCTGTAATCCTTTAATACTTGGCGAAGCGGGTTGAAAATGAATTTTTTTTATTGCCGGGCAAAGGAAATATTTAAAAAAATATACTCATACAAAGGACAAACCTTTGTCTTTGTTCTAATTATCACTGCCGCAATTTTTTTAATTGGCGGCGCCGCTCTTACGATGGGCTCTTCAGTTCTGAAAACAGCCAAGCAAGAAAGAAAACAGGGCCAGGCATATTACGTCGCTGAAGCCGGGGTTGAAAGGACAATAGCCAAGGCCCTGGCCAAGCCTGACTGGTTAAAGACGACTCTTCAGGAAAGCGCAACAACTTCTGTCTCTGAATTTAATAATCTGGCCTACCCTGATTCAGCGCAGGGAGATGAAATAAAAAGCGTTACTGTAGCCAAGACAACGCACGACTTTTATAATGATCTCGTCATCACTTCCGAAGGGAGTTACAGGGGGAGCAGAAAAATTGTCGAGGCGCGGGTTAGATTTTTTAAACCGATCGATTTTGAGAAGAAAATTTGGGCTGGCACATCAGCAACTTTCTTAAACAATGGAACCATCAATTCGACCGTCTGGTCTAACGGGGATATAACGATACAAAATGTCGGCACAGTTGTAAACGGAAGTATTTACGCAATGGGAAACGTGCACTTGAATCAAAATGCTTTCGTTGGGGAAAACATCGAAGCTTATGGAAATATTGATATAGAAAACAATGCCGAGGGCTGTTCCGCCTATAAAGATCCTGCTTCGCCAAATTATTTAAGCGGTTGGATTAAATCAAAAAATAATATAACGATGGGCGGGGGCAATACGGCAGTATGGGGGAGCGCCTGGGCAACCAATTCAATAAGCGATTCCAGCAACGCCATTAAAGGCGCAAAGCACCCTTCGACTGATCCCGGCATAACTTTTCAACTGAACTTTTTTCCTGCACTGGCACTGCAGCAGTGTCAGGATACAGCCAGCTATTCTTATGTTGGACCAAAAACCTTTACTTCCAGCGATATGAGCAATCTGAACGGTATTATTTTTGTTGACGGTGACGTTACCATATCAGGCGACTATACCGGTGTGGGAGTTATCGCAAGTTCGGGAAATCTGACTATCGGCGGAAGCATCCGCCGCTTAAACACCGACAGCTGCCTGACATTGATCTCGTATGGAAATATAAACTTTTCTAATGGCTGTAATCCTGTGGAGGCGCTTCTTTATACGCCCAATACTTGCGAAGTTAGCAACGGCACTCATCTTAACGGCGCCATTGTTGCCGGAACAATTATAACAGATCAGAATGCCGTGGCGACTTTTGATCCGTTAATGACGGAAACAGCTAACTCCGTAAATTGGAATTACAAAATAATATCGTGGAAGGTAACTTAAAGGTAACTTAAATTGAGAAAAATAGCATTCATTGCAATTATCCTTTTCGTGCTGCTGAGCCTTAACGGTTGCGCCGAAAAAGAACCTGAGGCTCCGGTTTACCGGCCTGTCAGCAATCACTCCGTTGTGAAAAAATCTCTGCCTGACATGTCACAGGCTTTAGTTGTAAGCGTCTTAAAAGGAAACTCGTTGATTGTAAAGATAAACGACAGCGAAAGAGAATTTACTTTGGCCGGGGTTGATTTTCCCAAAATTTATACACCTTACGGTTTACCGGAAAACGAAGATGAAAATGCCCTCAAGTTTATTACATCGCTGAAAGGTTCAACCGTATATCTGGAAGCTGATATTTCTTCCGGTTCGGGGGCGCTTGAGGGGTATATATATATTGCCAAACCCGGGGAAATTTCTGATCAGGAAATCAGAGACAAAATGTTAAATGCCAGGCTTATCCTGATGGGATATGCGAAGACCTCCCTAAACAAGGATTTTAAATATGTGAATTATTTTATGGAGTATGAGACGGAAGCAAGAAATGACCGGGCAGGGATATGGGACAAGGGGCCGATTATTGATCAAGGGCCATTCCAGGCCGCCGCGGTACAGGCAAATTCTTTCCCTTATGAAACAGATTCGGAATATGCAACCATAGGCTCGATTAAATTTAAGGATGTAGAGACAATAGGCAAGGATTTCGAATGGCAGTATAACGGTTTTTCTTACAGATGGTGGGTAGAAGTTCCGCAAAGCCTGGTCGACTGGGACAGAAAAATAAGCGATACATGTCCCAAGTTTTATGCCAGCGACGGTTCAACTCAAAACCAGATGCTCTTCTCGATGAATGAGGATGAGAAGCATCTTCTGGCTGCTTATTCCACAGAAGCCAAAGGCAATTTTGCTGTCTGGGCAGCTGAAGAACAAAACAACAGGCTTACCGCAATTTTAGGGGAAAAACTTCTTGCCCGGGCTCAGGCGGATGGTTTTGATGATTATCAAACCGCTGATTTTGTGCTGTGTTTTGTCTGCGAAGCGTTAAAGTACAGTGAAGCGAACATGCGGCTTCCCGCTCAGACTCTGATAGATAACGGCGACGGTGACTGCAAGGCGCTCCTTTTTGCCTCGATTATAAAAAATATGGGTTACAATGTTTCACTGCTGGTATCCGGGGAAAATATGGCTGTGGGAGTAGCGTTTCAGCAAGCTCCGGAGGATGATGCGTTTTCTTATCATGAATTTAAGGGCAGCAGATACTACTTTGCCCAAACGTCAGCTCCGGGATGGCATATCGGTGAAAAGGGCGACTCGAAGTCCTGGGAAAATATAGCCTGTTATACTGTAAGTCAAGAAGACATTTCTACCGGCTGAAACTGAAAGGATCAGATTGAGTCCGGGATGTCGATATATCCACTTCAAAACCTTTCTGACGGCAGCAGCCTTCCAGGTATTTGCGCAAAACAGGTATAATTATATTTTCCGTTCCGAAATGTCCCGCGTCAACAAAACTGAGCCCGTTGGAAAGCATGTCCCTTGCGGTATGATAATCAATATCCGACGTTACCATAATGTCAGCGCCGATTTTCTTTGCCCATGTCCACAGTGATGCTCCCGCCCCGCCGCAAACCGCCACAGAATGAATCGCCCCGTCCGGATTTCCGCCGAAACGAAGGCAGGTAATTCCCAGGGCGCTTTTTATTTTTTCGAGAAAGCTGTTCAGCGTTATTGGCTGTGCGGTATAACCATACCTTCCCGTGCCCATGGCCGGTCCTTCATTGGCCAGAGGGTAGAGATCATAGGCTACCTCTTCATAGGGGTGTGCGCCGCACATTGCCGCAACTACCTCTTTGGCGCGTCCGGCCGGCAGGATTGTTTCCAGGCGTATCTCATCAACCTTTTCCAGTTCCCCAACTTTCCCGATGAAAGGATCGCTGCCTTCCAGCGGCCGGAATGTTCCGGTTCCCTGCGTTTGAAAAGTGCATTCACTGTAATTGCCAATCCAGCCTGCTCCGGCAAGCGAGATAGCCCGGCGCACTCCGTCCGCATGGTCCAAAGGCACAAAAACGACCAGTTTAAGATACTTTTCAGTATGACCGGGACGCAGGACCTTTGTGTCAGCCAGGCCCAGCCTTTTGGCCAATTCGTCGTTAACCCCTTCTTTCGCATTGTCCAGATTGGTATGGGCTGAATAGACAACCAACCCCGAACAAAGGCATTTGGCAAGCAGGGCGCCGGCAGGCGTACCGGTCAAAATTTGTTTGACGGGCTTAAAAAGCAGCGGGTGGTGGCTGATGATTAGCTGCGCGCCTGCCCGGACCGCTTCGTCACAGACCTTTTCATCAACGTCAAGGCAGAGCAGAATGCGGTTTACCTTTAACTCCGGGTTCCCAATCTGCAAACCGGGGTTATCCCACTCCTCAGCAAGGTTTAAAGGAGCAAAATCTTCGATCATATTAAAAATATCAGCACAGCTTACGCTCATTTTTGGCCAGTACCTCCTTTATTCTGGTCAGCTTTTTTTTAACTTCCAATGCCTTTTCTTCTGCCGCGGGGCTGGCGGCGCCGGAAAGTTTATCCGCCAGTTTCTGACAGTCCGTATATAATTTCCAAAAGTACTTGTCCGCCAGCGGGTTGTTTTTTTCGGCAAGGCGGGGCCCTATTTCAATAATGAATTTGTCCTGCGCGTTCTCCCGGCCGTGTTCGGCCATAATCACGCAGTACAGCCTGCCTTTTTCCTCCGTGATGGTTTCGTCGCCAATCCGCCAGCCGTTTTGAACGAGCCAGAGCCGTAAGTATCCTGCTCCGGTCATCGGCTGCAGAATAAGCCTTTGGATGGTTTCCAGCGCTTTGGGTGACCCGGAGAGCATCTTTATAATTGCGTTTCCCCCGATTCCCGCTATAACAATGACCTGAGCCTCGCCCGGGGAAAGGACTTTTAAACCGTCTCCAAGCCGGACTTGAATCTTATCGGTTAACCTGTGAAATGTGGCCAGGTTCTCAGCCTGCCGGTAGGGCAGCCGGTTTAGCTCGCTGGCAATTACAGACCGGCAGAGTCCTGAATTGATCAGGTATACAGGAAGCTGCAGATGGTCTGTGCCTATGTCTGCAACAGTTGATCCCTGCGGGATATAACCTGCTACGGCGTCCAAACGACTGGAAAGGTTCATCTGCATTCTCCAGGGCTTATTTTGATTTTGCGGCTGGGGACAACCGTCCTTTTGTTTTTTACATCAATTATTCCCGAAGCGGTTATTTTCAAAACGGGAAGAGAGTCACAGGTTAGAAATAAAAGCGAAAAGCATATGTCATTGTATTTGTAGCCCAGAGCGCTTGCCTTTTCATCAAACTCCTGTATTTTTGCGGCTGCTTCGGTAAAACTTTGGTCGCTCATTACACCCGCCAGTTTAAGGGGGAAAGAATATGAGATTTCCCCTTTTTCAATCAGGGCTATTCCTCCTCCCATTTCTACAACCTTTGATGCCGCCCGGGCCATTGCCGAAAAATCCTGCCCGACAACGAAGAGATTCAAAGAACTGGAGAGTGTGGTGGCAAGGGCCTCAAACCGGCCCAGGCCGCGGCTGCTGATAAACCCATTTGTAACCTGGTTTGAGCAGCTGCTGATCAGGGCGCAGTACAGCAGATCGTCCTCCCTTTCCAGATACCCTTCCCGTTCATTCAAGAACCTGTCCTGCCGCCTGGTGATGGCTCCGGAGATAAGTTCAATAACCGGGAAAGCTATATCCTGTGATCCCGGGACCCGGTAAGTCGCGAGATTTGCCACCAGATCGATGGACGGAAGCCGGCTGTACAGGCCGATCTCGCCCCAATCAGGCTCAGTTATTGAATTGGTCAGCTTACCGTCAACACAGGGGTGAAAATGCGCTTCGATCAAACCGGGACAAAGATAATAGCCACCGGCGTCAATCACCCGTGTATTTGATCCGGCCATTTTTCTGCTCAGCCTTACATAGGCGATCCTTCCATTCCAGACAGCAACATTCGCCGGGTATATTTCCCCGCTGAGCACATTCACCAAATTGCCGCCGTTAAGATAAAGGTCCGCTTCCCCGGCTCCCCGGGCAACACTTATTAAACCCAGTGACTCTTCAACTTTTGTCATTAAAAATTATCACTTCCGGGAAAAAAATTAAACCTCCCAGGTGGAAGGCAAGCTTAAAAATTTATCAGAAGTAAAAAATATTTAAGCCTGTATTTGGGCCCGGTAATCGGAAGTCAGCCACCCGTTTAAATGCAGTATATATGAGCTTTCCGGCGGCTGTCAAATGCGAGTGACTTGCCAGCAAATGAAATTGGTTTAGGCTATGGGTATTTTTATCTTGTTAATTTGGCATGCCCTGTACCCTAAGTTAACATTTTAGCAAACTTGGACGAAAATTGTAGGATTTTTTAAAGTCCTGGAGAATTAATAACTCAAATCAAATAGTTAAAAGGATGTCTAATATGCTAAAAGAGTTTAAAGAGTTTATTGCGCGGGGCAATGTTTTGGACATAGCAGTCGGCATAATTATAGGAGTGGCTTTTGGCAAAATTATTACCTCACTGGTTAACGATATCATCATGCCGGTGGTAGGCCTTTTACTCGGTAAATTAAAAGCGGTTCGCTGCCCCAACTGCACATCTCAAATAGAAGAAGCAGCAAACAGCTAAAGGCTCCGAGCCCTTTTGTGTTCTTTGCTGAGCGATTGGCGCAAATAAATAAAGGGGGTCTTCACCGTTGTTGTCAGCAGATGACCGGAAAGAGGAAATAATTTCTTTAATCAGGGAAGGTAAATATTTGGACGCCATTGACCAGTTGCTAACCATAGTATCTTTGGAAGACGACAGAACTTATCGCGAATGGTGGAACTACAGGACCAGGGGAGAAATTAATCTAGCCGCCAAAGCATATGAATATGACGAAGAATATTTCCAGGACATGCTGTTGAGCAGGTACATAAAAGAACAGCACGAATTTGGAACAGATCCGGATGGCGGACCGGAAGATGAAATTGAACCGGGGATATTGGACGCAGACTTTGCCATCGACAGCTGGATATTTAAGCTGGAGGAGCTTGACAACTCTTCCGGCATGTGCAGCGGCAGTACCAGGACAATAACCATTGATCCCGGCCGGACGGCTGACGAAGACGCGCTGAACGTGACGCTGCTGCATGAAATGATCCATGCCTACGAGTACATGCTGCCTGAGATATACAGGCAGTATGTGGCTGTCCGGCTGTTTCAAAAACTTGAGCCGCTGATCCCTGACTTAATGGATTTAATCAACGCGGATATCCAATCCGAAGTCAGGGAACACAGCGTTCTTTTTATGTTGAAAGCCCTTGACCTAGATTTAAGGTTAAATAAACCGCCGGGTACAGTTTATTCATACGGCGGTACCTAATTTTTTTACCGGTAAAAATAAAAAGTTGCCAGTTTCGAACAGACGAGGATGTAAGTTATTAATCAGTACGCTTTATTATTTGGTTATCACCAAAAATCAGCCTCCAGCATAATTGCCGGAGGCTGTTCTTCCGTATGCACAAGGGGGCGCCGTCGGGTTTGAACCATTGCATCCTGCGTGTAGTACAGGCGGTTGTTTAACTGAGCTGCACTAGTATGCCTGTTATGCCTGTAAAAATCAGGATGATGTGTCCCGTCGTGACACCTTAATAATGTAAAAAGGATCCTCACTATAGCACTATAGCACTAAAGCAATTTAGTTTTTCAAGAGTTTATGAAAAACTTTCTTTGGGTCGCTGATTAACAGCGCAATTAACCAAACTATGAGACCAAAGAGAACAACAACAAATCCCAGCAAAGTTGCGTCAAGAGTTATCTCAAAGAATTCCCCGCCTTCGGTTAAAAAGGCCATCACATGGTCAACAAACCACATGAGTGTTGCTCCCCAATATATAAAGCATAACAGATTAAGCTTGTATTTATCTTCGGGGGCGTTAACATACCATACAATAGTCGCAACTATAGCTGCTAACGCAGTAATTATAAAGAACATAGTCCACCCTCCATTAGGCGTCGGCTTTAGCTTTTACTGCAGGATGAATAGCCTTGGCTTTTTGATCGGCAATTGAAATCATGATTAACCAAACAATTGTTACAAATACCGCCATTCCTGTGCCGATTGTCGCGACCTCATGAAGCATCGGGCCTACATCAGCCGGGTTATTCATTGCCGTTAAAAAAGGCGGCCACAGGACAACTTCCCCGTGCCATATATGTTCAAGCGCCAACAGTAAAACTCCGCCCCACAATAATCTGTTCAGCCAGCTTAATTTACGGCTCCAGCTTACTCGTGTTTGAGAACCCTCTTTCACCCCGGCTTCCCTTTCATTTTTCTCTACAACTTTCTTCATAACAGTGGTTACAATGGCCTCACCCATTGGTACAAGAAAACATGCCATATCTTTTTCCTCCGAAATAATATTATTTACATTAAATAAACGCCAAAGAGTATCTTATTATTCACCTCCTTTTTGAGCAGTTTTTGATTAGTCTTCTTCCAATAAATAACAAAACCATAAAGGCAAACACTTATCCAAAAGTTGTTAAACCTTCATGGCTTAATATCTTCCCTCCATGGGAATAAAATATATGTATCATAAGATGTCCGTTCTGTCAATAAAATTGAATTTTTTTCAAAGGACGGGTTTGGTTTTTTAAAAAGGGAAAAGGGAAGACAGCGGCGCCCCCGGGTGGAGAAGGGGAAAACAAAAAACCCCGGCATGATTGCCGAAGGCTTGCTTGTTCGGATATGGTGGGCGATACTGGGATTGAACCAGTGACATCCTGCGTGTAAAGCAGGCGCTCTCCCGCTGAGCTAATCGCCCATTTGGTGACCCCACCGGGATTCGAACCCGGGTTACCGCCGTGAAAGGGCGGTGTCTTAGACCGCTTGACCAAGGGGCCGATTTCGGATGTCAGTCGTCAGACGTCGGACGTCGGAATATAAGTATTTCTTTATGCCTTAAAAGTAGTCCATTGGAAAGGTTCTCTTTTGACGATTAGGGACATTTCTCAGAAATACCGATAGGGGACATTCCTCCGACCTCAAAGGAACACCGGTAAGAGAGGTGTCCCCTGACCTCTGTCTGGTACCATTTAACGATAACATTCCCATATAATTGGGGACATAAATTGAGTCGTGGGTCATCAGACGTCGGACGCCGGTATATCCTGCATTCCTATTCGGTCGTCGGTTATCGGATAACAGACGTCAATATATACTGCTTTCCTATGCGGACGCCAGCAATCTGTAGGGCGGGCTTCAGCCCGCCAAGCCTTTGTGCGACTAAAGTCGCACCTACAATTTTCAGGTCTTTCTCACGTCTCATTTCTTACTACTCACGTCAATTTATTCTCTCGACACACGTCTCATTTCTCACGTCTCAAATGGTGTGTCCCCTTTCCTGTCTATCACCATTTAACGACAACAGTTTCTGGCGATATGTGCCGCCATCCCGATCGGGGACATGCCTCCGACAGCAGAGGAATGCCTGCGAGAGAGGTGTGTCCCCATTCCTCTGTCTGGTATCATATAATGATAGATGCAACAGATATTTATTGTGCAATACCGTGTAACAACCTGTTTAACTGGAGGAAAGCTTTGTGAAACTTACTGTACTGGGCTGCTGGGCTCCCTATCCCAGGGCAGGCGGGGCGTGTTCAGGCTACCTGATCCAGGACGCCGGTCTGAATATTCTTCTGGAAGCCGGCAACGGGAGCCTGAGCAAAATGATGGGCATCATAGACTTTCGCCTGCTGGACGCTGTAATTGTCACGCACCTGCACCATGACCACTATGCCGATCTTTTCGTCCTCCGCTATGCTATTGAGGGAGCCAGGCGGGATGGCAGCCGCAGCGGTCCTTTGAAACTATTTATGCCCGGTGAGCCGGCGGCTGAGTACAATATTCTGGCCGGGTATGATCAAGCTTTTACGGCAACACCAATTGGAAACCTGCCCCGTGAACCCCTGGAAAAGGATATTGAGGTCTGCAGCCTTGATATTGAGGGTTTGAACTTTCGCTTCGCACCCATCAAACATCCTATGCCGGGGTACTCAGTAGCTGTCGGCGGGCCAGGCAGGCTGGTTTTTTCCAGCGATACCGCTCCCACGAAAACCATTGCTGCGCTGGCTAAGAACGCCGGCCTTTTCCTGTGTGAGGCCAGCGGGCAGGACAGTGATGCCGATGTCATGAAAGATATCCATCTGACTGCAGGCCAGGCCGGAGAGCTGGCCAGAGAAGCAGGCGCCAGGAGGCTTTTGCTGACTCACTTCTGGCCGGAATACGATCCCGCCATGCTGGGCAGACAGGCGGAGAAGACCTTTAAAAAACCCGTTGAACTGGCCGGGGAAGGGGAGACCTACCTGGTTTAAATATTGACATGGGAGAGGAGACAACAAATGCAAAGAGTTGACGGTAGACAGCCGGAGAACCTGCGGCCGGTCACGATAACCAGGAATTATACCAAGCATGCCGAAGGTTCGGTTTTGATAGAAGTTGGAGATACAAAAGTGATCTGCACTGCCACGGTAGAAGAAAGGACGCCCCTGTTTTTAAAAGGTACCGGCAAGGGCTGGGTTACTGCGGAATACGGGATGCTTCCCCGGGCAACCGGCGTCAGGATGCAAAGAGAAGCCGCCAGGGGTAAGGTAGGAGGGCGTACTTATGAGATCCAGCGCCTGATAGGACGGTCGCTGCGTGCGGTGGTTGACCTGGCTGCCCTGGGCGAGCGCACGATCTGGCTCGACTGTGATGTTATCCAGGCTGATGGCGGCACCAGAACCGCTTCTATTACAGGTGCATTTGTTGCCA
>DIEU01000053.1:8571-9151 GCA_002418775.1 Firmicutes bacterium UBA5766 | reverse complement strand
CAACGAGTTCTTTTGCCCTTATGTAGATTAACGTTAAAGGCATCACCGTTAAGGGAGTTACAGGGATCGGCGTATGCGTCAACTTGACCTTTTTGGAAAGTTCATACCTTTAAATAAACAGGTTTCGCCGTTTACTTTGAAGTAAACCACATGTATAGCAAAAAAGAGTAGCTGCCGCAATTAACAGCAGACAGCCCCAATTATTTTGCCAGTAAGAAACGGTTTTAGGAACCTTTTCAATGCCAGCGGCTATCTCCTTCCACGCTTCGAGAACACCATTAGTCCATTCGGTCCAAACCTCAAAGTCGTACCCATTTTCCATTGCGTATTGTTCTATCGCCTTAAATTTAGCCTTATTTTTCTTGACAAAAGAAGGCGGGATTTATATATTTACGGTAAGTTACTTGCGTGTTTAAGGGCACGATTAACGAATGGAGACAAATAACCATCCCGGCAACTGTGAGTTGTCTGCTTAACCTACAACCAGGAGAAAGAAGACGGGAAAGAACCATGGATATCAAAGAACGGCCAAATCATAAGATATACATTCGGGTACTTCGCCAAATGTCACCTGAAAAAA
>DIEU01000053.1:5171-8561 GCA_002418775.1 Firmicutes bacterium UBA5766 | reverse complement strand
CCAGGCAGCTTTTTATTCATGGGCTGCGCAAGAGATACCCGAATCTTAGCAATGAAGAATTCAAAAAAATACTTTTGGAGCGTCTGAATAAATGTCACAACCGGCATTATTAAAGAAGGTTATTCAAGTACTTGATCAAGCTGGAATCAAATATATGATTACAGGTTCTATTGTTTCCAGCTTACAGAGTTCGTCCGCCCAAAACCGTTGCACCCGCCTGTAACCATTATAACATTCTATATTTTTCCAATATCCCCTTCAAGTCCCCTATATTATAAGAAACATCCGCGCACCACCGGCCAAAACCGCCGTGGGCATTCACCGCCTGCACCCACTCCTCCAAAAATCCGCGCTTGGTCCTGCTCTGCTCATCGTCCCGGCCTTTTACTTCCAGCACCAACATCTTCCCGTTCGTTAAGCGAATCAGGAAATCCGGCCGGTACTTACGCACCACGCCTTTGTATATATAGAGAATCTCAAAGCTCAGGTGATCGTTTTTTGCCCAGGCGGCGACATTATCGTTATATTCCAGTTCAAAAGCCTCACTGGCCTCCCAGGTGCTGTCAAAAACCACGTGGCTGATGTGGGACTTGCGGGTAACTGCACAGGGTTTGCTGGTGTACCAGGTCATCATGTCGCCGGTGGAGCGGATGGGCCTTTCCCGGTCGAAAACAGGCTCGATGGACTTCGTATTCTCAAAACGAATGGCTTCAAAGATGTGGTGCACCACTTTGCTCATATTCAGAGTAATCATGATCCGTTTCTTCAACCCGTCCTGGTCCAAAGGGCCGGCAAATGTAATCTTGCCGGAATTGATGAATTCCTCCACCAGCTTAATCAACTGGAACAGGAGGTATTCTTTATTTCCCGGCCAGGCCGGCTTCATCTGCTCGTATATATCTCTGGTTGCTTCAAAGATAATTTTCTGGGTTCTAAAACGATTCCCCAGTTCCTCCAGGTCGATCCGGGTCAGCTTGCTTACATCGGGCTTGCCGTCCACAACCGGCGCCAGTTCAGCCCGTATCTGTGTTTCCTCCGGCTTTAGCTCCAGTGCCTTTACTTTATCCCGGTCCAGGGCCAGACAGGGCCGGTAAATGTGGTCAATGCGGACGATATTGGGCCAGCGAATTTCATACTGCCTTTTCCCCGGCACCGGCTCGATACATGTCCGGGGTGGCGGCGGCAGGGGCGGCGTGCCGTCACCACCCTCGTGGGGCAGGAAGGTAAAGGGAACGCCGAAAATATTGACGTATTCGGCCTCGAACAAGCCGGTTTCCTGATTAACCTCATAAGATGTGCGGCGCAGGCCCCGGCCCACCACCTGCTCGCAGAGAAGCTGGCTGGAAAAAGCCCTTAAGCCCATGATATGGGTCACGGTTTTGGCATCCCAGCCCTCGGAAAGCATGGCCACGGCGATGACATTCTGAATATGCCCGCCGGGCTTTCCGGCCTGCCCCACCGTGTCCACAGTTTGCCGGAGCAGTTCGGCCTGATCCTTTTTGGACAGCTTCCTGTCAACAACATCTTTCTCATCATCCTGTGCTTCAATGTTCTCTGAATCAATCCTGCTTTCCGCTTCGTCCAGCACTTTGGAATCGATACGCAGGGTTTTTCCTGGACAGTTAAGCTCTTCAATGAGGACCTTGCCGTGATTGAAGGCGTATTCGACGCGGGCCGCCGTCTCGGTCCGGTTGCAGACGGTGATCATCACCGGCGGGGTATTCTGGCCCGCTTCTTGCCAGCGTTTGACCGTCTCCAGCCAGTCCTTGCCCAAAAAGTAGTATGCTTTGGTCAGCAGGTCGGGGAGGGTCTCTTCCGGCTTTGCCTTGTGGTTCAGGTCGTCTTTCACTTCCTCGTCCATGTAGATGTGATAGAAGCGGGACTTGTAATCTTTCGTCAATTGGCCGTCGTCCCGGATCACCACCCGGGGAGTCTTAACCAGTCCGGACTCGATGGCGTCGTTTAAGCTGAAGTCGGAAATAATCCAGCCAAAGAGGGCCTCCTCCTCCGCTTTTTTCCCGGAGGGGACAAAGGGAGTGGCGGAAAAGTCAAAGCAGTTTAAAATCCCCCTTTTCCGGTGGACCCGGTCCAGCCCGCCCACCCAGAGGGTGGCCTCCTCAATTTCTTCTTTTTTGACCCCCTTGATTTTGGATTCCGCCGGCACCCGCCAGGCGTGGTGGGCCTCGTCATTTACGACAACAATATTGCCGGCGTTTGCCATTTCTCCAAGCACCCGCCTGACGTAGGCTTCATCACTTTCCGGGCCTTTTTTTACCACCTTCGGTCCGGAGTTCTCATCCAGAGGTTTCAACATGTGCCAGTTGACGATTAAAACCCGGCCCTGCCGCAGCTTGTCGAATAAAGCCGGCAGGATAATGTTGAATTCCTGGTAGTAGCTATTCACATCCGATGGTTTAAGCACCTTCAGCCTGTTTTTGACGGTAAGGCCGGGCGCCACCACCAGCACGTTTTTAGAAAAGCGGGTATCCTGAGGATAAGTAACTTTGTTCAACACCTGCCAGGCGATAAGCATGGCCATAACGATGGTCTTGCCTGAACCGGTGGCCATCTTGCTGCACAGGCGCCGGAAATCCCCGCCGTCGGAAGGGATCTCGATGCCGGCTTTTTCATGCTCCGGGGCCTCAATGAGCCAGATCAGAGTCTCGATGGCCTCGAGCTGGCAGAAGAAAAAGCGGCGGTCATGGCGCTCCCCGGGGTCCCGCCAGTGCTCTAAAAGCTTTCTGGTAATGCCGGTTACGCCGGGGCAGTTGCTCTTTCGCCACTGGTCCACTCTCTTGCGGATCTTGTTGACCAGAGGCAGTTCGATAAAGATGCCGGGGTCGTCGAAGGAGCGGGAGCGGCCGGTGGCAATGACGTAGCCGGCCGGCCGCCGCCCTCCGGCCAGCTTGAACTGCATCTTTTCCCGGTCGTAGCTCCAGTGCCGGGCCGGCGCCTCAAAAGGGCTGTTGATAATTAAGTGATCAATGGAGCCGGCCATTATTACCGCACCTCCATGATTATCAGGGACTCAATGCCCCGGTCGTCGATGATTTTCACGGCCGCCCGTCCGTGCCTGCCGGGGGCAAAGGGCAGGGAGACGCTGCCCCGGAATTTTTCCATGAGTCCTTCGTCGATTTCGGCTTTCAGGTTTTTGGCCAGCCTGCTCCAGCCGTCCTTTTTACCGGCCATGGGAAAAAATACCTGCTGGGGGAAGAGGCTCCGGCCGTCGTAATCGGTATCCAGCATCCACATGGCAATCTTGCCGGTGTCGCCGGACTCGATCTGGCCCGTCCTGGTGTTATAGTAATCGAAACCCAGCACTTCCACAGTATATTTCCCTTTTTTATCACGGCGCAAAAGCACGTCCGGCTGGCCGATGAGCCAGAAGGA
>DIEU01000053.1:0-5097 GCA_002418775.1 Firmicutes bacterium UBA5766 | reverse complement strand
CGTCGATGTCTTTGGCGGCCTCGGGGTCAAACTGGAAAGAGGCAAAGACAATCAACTGCGGCTTTGGCACCAGGCTTTGAGCCTCATCGATGGCCAGGGCCACCTGCCGCTGCTCCAGGGGAGCGTGTTCAGGACCGAAGGAAACCACCACCCGCTTGGGCTGCTCCTCTTTGGTTTCGCCGTCGACCTGCAGCCATCTGGCGCCGGGCAGCGGCTCCAGGCGGGAAAATTCGATAATCTGCCCGCGTTGGCCGCGGATGCCGGTTTTCAACAGCTCGTCCCGCCACTCGGCCTGGCGCAGGGTCTCGCCGCTGCGGGCTACGGAATTATCGGCTTGCTGGGGAGGTTCAATGTCATTCAGGGACTTTACCGCCGGCGCAGGCACGGCCTCCACCGTAAAGGGGCCGGTCACCCGCTTTTTCTTGCGGTCCACCAGGGGCTGGTCGTAGAGAGTCTCCTGAACCGACGGCTCGTTGTTGGCGATGGACTTCAGGGTAATGTGGGGCACCGTCTTGTATTTAAAACCGCTTGAAACTCCTTCCTCCGGGTGGGCCAGTTCGTAATAGTCGAAGACCGCCGTCATCAGCCGCTGCCTGGCCAGGGCAACGGCCACCCGGGAAGTGTCGCAGGTGATCCACCGCCGCCTCCACTGCTCGGCCACGTAGGCGGTAGCGCCGCTGCCGCAGGTGGGGTCGAAGACCAGGTCGCCGGGGTCGGTGGTCATGAGGAGGCAGCGCTCAATAACTTTTGGTAGAGTTTGCACTACATAAATTTTATCTGCAGCATAACCACTTATTGTCGTATCATCCCAAATATTATTAATAGGTTGAATAGGAAAGTCGTCAATATATCTCTTATAATATACAGTATCTTCTAAAAACCATAACCTGCCCTTTTCTGCTAATCTTGTTAATCCTTGTATTGAAGTCTTCCAGGACCCAGATTTTAATTTATAAATTTTGCCATTCCACTTAAATCTTGTCTCAGGGACATCCCCTGGGCCTGATTGTGATGTAAGGTTATCTATTCTAAACCTCCAACCTTTTGAGATAAACTCCTCATCTCTCAACTGTTCTTTATCCAACTTTATAACTTTGCCATCTTCAGTTTCAAAATAGTTATAAGCTACATCAAGATATTCCTTATATCTTTGCTTAATGTTGAAAATACCAATCAAAGCGTGTATACTATGTATAAACAAAGGGGGGGTGGATTTGAAATCTCACGTTACTAAGTGGGGCAACAGTTTGGGAATCCGCATTCCCATATCTCTGGCAAAAGAAGTTGGCATCAGCGAAGGTACACCGGTAGACCTCCATATAAAAAACGGAAACATCATTATTCGTTGCAAAAAATATCGTTTGGAAACGCTCCTGTCGTTGGTCACGCCTGAAAATGTTCATCACGAGTTTGATACCGGGCCGCCAGTGGGGCGTGAAATATGGTAAAAAACTTTGTGGATTACATACCTGGTCGCGGTGATCTTGTCTGGCTGCAGTTCGACCCGCAGGCGGGGCACGAGCAGGGTGGACGCCGCCCGGCGCTGGTAATATCTCCCCAGGCTTATAACGGCAAGGTGGGGATGGCTTTAATGTGCCCGGTTACGTCAAAGGCAAAAGGCTATCCCTTTGAGGTGCCGTTGCCCGAAGACACGAAACTGTCAGGTGTCATATTGGCAGACCAGATAAAGAACCTTGATTGGCAAGCCAGGCAAGCGGAATTTGCAGGTAAAATACAAGAAGAGGTTGTTAACGAGGTTCTTTTAAAAATTCAGATACTCATCTCATGACAAAAAATTGCCCGGTCCAAAACATTTTCCTCCTTCCGGGCCATGAAAAAAGGGGGCGATCTTTTGCGCACGGGTATAGCCGACCTGCCCTTGCACGGCCACCACTGCCCGCGCTGGCTGTTTGAGCGGATGGTCAGGCTCAGTTCAGCCGTTATCGAGGCTATCGTTGAAGAATACGGTCCGGCCGAGGTGCTGGAACGGCTTTCCGATCCCTTCTGGTTCCAGGCCTTCGGTTGTGTCGTGGGGTTTGACTGGCATTCCTCCGGCCTCACCACAGTGTTATGCGGCGCGCTAAAGGAAGGATTGCGCCCCAAACAGCGTTATTTAGGACTTTACCTGGCGGGGGGAAAAGCCCTGGCTTCCCGGAAAACCCCTCAGGAAATTGAAAGTTATGCCGACCGTCACGGTCTGTCTGTAAACGTTAACTTGCTTCAATACGCCAGCCGGATGTCTGCCAAGGTGGATAATTCGGCGGTGCAGGACGGCTTCAATATTTATCACCATGTTTTTGCTTTTACTGCCGACGGGCGGTGGGCGGTGGTCCAGCAGGGGATGAACCAGTCCAGCGGTTGGGCGCGCCGCTACCACTGGATGGGAGAAAAACTGAACTCCTTTGTCCATGAGCCTCATGCCGCCATTTGCGGTAATCCAGTAGGGTTGGTGCTGAATATGGTGGCCGGTGACAGCGAAGGGGCCAGGAACGCTTCATTATACCTGAGCAAAAAGCCGGCGGAGGTTGTCCGGACCCTTAAAAAATTGCCGGCATGTCTGGCGAAAAGCTGAAGGTATTGAGCCTTCCCGCGGCCCACCCTGTCCCCAGGGCCGGCTACATTGAAAAAACACTGGCAAAACTTTATGAGGTTGAGCCGTCTTCTTACGAAGACCTGCTGGCGGTCAATGGAGTGGGGCCGGCCACAGTGCGCGCCCTGGCCCTGGTAGCCGAAGTGGTTTACGGCGCCGGGGCCAGCCGCAAAGATCCGGTGCGCTACAGTTTCGCCCACGGCGGTAAGGACGGCCATCCTTTCCCGGTAAACAAGCAGGTCTACGACCGCTCTATCGCTGTCCTGGAAAAAGCCCTGCGCCGGGCTAAAACCGGCGATATGGAAAACCTAAAGGCTTTGCAAAGGCTGGCCTCCTTGCACCTTCCCGGTTAGCGGCGGCTCTGCCGCATACAAAGGTCCAGAGCGTCGGCTGCAGCCAGTTTTGTGCGTAAAAATAACCAAGGGTTTATCGCCTGAAATAGCGACAACCCCTTGACTTATAAGCACTCTGGCGGAAAGAGTGGGATTCGAACCCATGAAACCGCTTATCACGGCCTACTCATGAAATCAAATATGCGATTGTATTCCAAAACAACGTATTTCTTCCTCCCGAAGATCGAAATAATTCTGCCAGCATCTGGCGGTCTTTAAGGAAAGCCCCCTGCTCACAAGAACCGCTTCTTTTATTCTCCCTTCGGTATATACCCGGAACAACCAGCTCAAAGCTTCCTGATCGCCCTCATTAAGCAGCCTTTCGATAATGAAAACAAAATTATCTTTTAAATCCAGGTCCTCAATATCAACGTCCCAAAAATAAGGCTTAAGCCACCCGGGTATTTTAACGGAGAAATCCATAACAACAGTTGTCCTTTCGCTTATATAGCGCGCATTATAACATAAAATGCACCCTCATGCCATTATTTGGAGGAAAATTTCAACGAACTTTTAAATGTATGCAACCTGGTCGGCTATGGTGAAATCAAGGAACCTTACCATTATACGAGCACACTGCGCTCATCCTACAAAAAAATTGACAACCCGAGGTTTACAATGGTAACCATTAAGGACAAAAGCGGCATTTACCCGGCATTAAAAAAACTATTCACCCCGGCCCATGACCAAATGCCGGCTTAAAGGAAACAACACCTGATGACAAACTGGAAATAAGGTGGTATGATTGGCAAGAAAGGAAAACCGGCACAATAAATATATAAATATTAACCGTGATCCCCCTCCAATACTATAAAAAGGAGTTGATGCTCAATAAAATTTCCCATTATTATATCCCAGGGAGAAGATGGCTGGATTATTGCAAAATGCCCTCTCTTACCCGGATGTATTACCCAGGGAAAAACCAAAGAAGAAGCTTTAAAAACATTCTTCAAAAACCTGTACATCTCTTCCACCGACGCGAACCCTAATTCCCTGGTGGCAATCTTTTGCATCAACCCAGCACCCACGTTCCCTTTGTGCTTCGCGTGGATCACACACGTCCTTTTTACCCCGTCCGGCCCCGTTCCTTTCCAAACCGAAGTTTTTCCCTGTCTTTTCATCCCCAGTTTCCGGCAGATATTCTCAACGTCGTCCCAGGTGAACGTATAACCCATCAGTCCGCCAGCGCCTTTTCCATGCCCAGGACGCGAAAGATTTTCTCCCGGTCACCTTCGCACCGGAGGACGCGCCTTAAGTGCCAATAGTGTCCCCGTCTGCTCCCGGACAGGCTTAAATAGTACGGCAAGTCGTCAAAATAGACCCGGGCGTAATCCAGAATATTGTCGATGAAGTCTTCGACCGCCTCCCGTTTGGTCGGCCCGACCCCGTAAACGCCCGTTTCCACGTTACACAGGGAGTAATGCTCGCTTTCTTCGCCCGGCCGGTCAAGCCATTCGTAAGTGAACGTCTTCGCCTCGCAAAGTTCGTCAAGCAGCCCGGTCGAAATAAGGGACACCGGGCAGTCGTCCTTCCGCCTGGTATTGGTCAGGAGAAATTCTTTACCCATAGCGGCTTCCCGGCGCAATGCGGTCAGTTTATTCTTTGCCTCGTGAATAGAAACCTGCGGCATAAGCAAACTCACCTTCCACTAAACGGTTTTCGCCGTTATTATATCACAATATAGCCATAATAGCTATATATTAAGGCCCGCAAAACTAGCGGGTACCGGCATGTTCGCCGCGGAAATTAAGGGAAATTAAGGGGACGGAAATTAAGGGGACACCATACTAAATNNGGCTTAAGAACTATGCTCGTAGTATAGTATGATAGATGCATGGCTAGAATAGCGCGGGTAGTGGCGCCCGGTATACCCCGCCACATTACTCAGCGGGGCAACCGGCGGCTGCAAATATTTTTTTCGAAGAGGATTACAGAGCATACCTGCGCCTAATGGCGGAATGGTGTTCCAGGTGGAAGGTAGAGGTTTGGGCTTATTACTTAATGCCGAACCACGTACACCTCATCGCCGTACCACCGTCAAAAAAGGCTTTAACCGGGGCGGTTAAACCGCCAGCAATATAAATTAGCTTTATAAATTAGCTTTGCAGTTTTAAG
>DIEU01000010.1:6672-39582 GCA_002418775.1 Firmicutes bacterium UBA5766 | reverse complement strand
ATCTACATCCTGGCCCAGTTGCTCAAAGACTCTAATCGTCGCTATCTTGAATTCATCTCCGCATTTAACGATTCCAGCGACGGAATGAAGAAACTTTTTAAAATCTCCGATCCTGTCAAAGAGGATGACAGAAGTTACAAGGGTTTCAATTTCTTCAGCCAGGCCGACCAGAAATTCTTTGAAGTCCTGGCGCGGGGTGAATTTAACATCAATGGTTTTCAAAACAAGATGATCCGTAAATTCATCCCTGATCTGAGCCCTTCATCCGTCACCAGAATCTTGAAGCGCCTTTCGCTCCACGGCCTCATTAAAAGAGTTGCGAGGTCCCGTAAATACTATCTCACCAAACTGGGGAAGGCTGTCATCGCTACCGGACTAAAGACAAGGGCACTTTTTATCATCCCCAGTTTGGCTGGTTTAGAGTTCACTATTGCGTAATTTTCTTTCCAGTTTGCGAAGATCTTTGGAATTAAGGGCCTAACAGAACCTACTACTTTAGGGCCTATGCGCACAACTCCGGCGGAACAGGAACAAGCTTCTACTTAGTATTCACTACGCCGAGTTAGAACCGGCCAGACGAGATAAACAACGAAGTTCCCAGGCTGTCCTTTACATGTTGAAATTGTTTTAGGTACAGGAAAATAAATCAAAAGGCTTCCGGTTATCGGAAGCCTTGATTTGCTTGGCGGGAGTGTGTGAGAATCGAACTCACCCGGGACGCTCTTCACACCCCACGGCTGGTTTTGAAGACCAGGAGGGCCACCAGGCCCCATCCACCCCCATGCAGTTCCAATTGTGTATTATATCATGATTGTGCTGTCTGATCAACGCGCTGCGAGTAGGTTTGTCTATTGCAATGTGATTAACTTAAATAAAACCGGTGTCCATGTCTATTTTGGAGCGTATCTATTTCTTGGCCCTTGATTTTCTTATCGAAATATATTAATCTGAAATATATTAATCTATGGTAGAATTATTGTGAAAAGTTCACAGAAAGCCTTGGAAGGTCTAATCTAGAAATACAAAGGCTAAAACAGGGTAAATGCATAGTTTTTCTTGCTAAGGGATGAGGCAGATTATTCCAATGGAACTTTTTAGGGAGATAAAGGACGAGCTGAAAATAGTAGAGCAGGAGTTGCATGCGGTTGTTCAGTCTCCGGATCCTTTAATGACACAGACTTCTACCCACTTGTTGAAGGCAGGAGGAAAGCGTTTGCGACCTGCCTTTAGTTTGCTGGCCGGTAAATGTGCTAATTTTTCCTTTGAACAGGTCCTTCCCCTTGCTGTAGCCCTGGAGTTAATCCATATGGCCACTTTGGTTCATGACGATGTTGTAGACTGTTCTTCAACTCGCCGTGGTACACAAACAGTAAGGGCAATTTGGGGCAACAAACTCTCTGTTCATATAGGGACCTGTCTTTTTGCAAAATCCCTGTCGCTGATCTCCAGATATGAGAATCCCCTTGTCAACAGGATTCTTGCCGATACCAGCGTCAGGATGTGTCTGGGTGAGATCGAACAGATCTCAAATCCTTTCGATATTCAAAAGACAGTAAAGGATTACTTTTTTACGATATACCGCAAGACAGCCCTGCTTATTTCGGCAAGCTGCCAACTAGGGGCTTTTGTCTGCGACGCCCCAAAACAGATATATGAATCACTGCGGCGATACGGCCATAATATTGGCATGGCATTTCAAATCACTGATGACGTTCTGGACCTGGTCGCCGATGAAAAACTGATAGGTAAGCCTATAGGCGGTGACCTGCGTCAGGGCGTAATCACGCTCCCTGTTATTTATGCCCTGAAAAACAGCCCGAAGAAGGAAAAGCTGAAGGATATGGTTTTGAGACAGAACAATGGTTATGAACCGGAGGAAGCCATCAGGCTTGTCAAGGAATGCGGCGGAATAGACTATTCAGGCCAGATTGTTCACAGATATGTAACCAGGGCAAGAAATGAATTGTCCGCTTTGCCCAATTTTAACGCTAAAATCGCTCTTGCTTCCGTTGCTGACTTTATTGGCACACGCAGGTTTTAAATTGGGAATGATTAAATATGGCTTATTGCTATCCTGTTTCTTTAATAACGAAAGACCGGAAGTGCCTGGTGATTGGCGGGGGCGCAGTTGCTGAGCGAAAGGTTTTTTCTTTGCTGAAAAGCGGAGCCAGAGTAGAAATAATAAGTTTAATAATTACTTCAAAATTAAAAAAACTTATTCAAAAAGGATTAATCACATACCGCCAGGGAAATTATGATCCCGCCGATCTTGCCGGAACCTTTCTGGTTATCGGAGCCACCAGCAGCAAAGACGTTAACCGCAGGATAGCGGCGGATTGTTTTGAAAGAAACATACTGGTGAATATTGTGGATGATCCGGAAGTGTGCAGTTTTTTCGTGCCGGCTGTAGTTAAACGTGGCTCCTTTCAGATTGCGGTTTCTACAGACGGCAAAAGTCCTTTATTGGCAAGGAAAATTAAAGAATCCCTGCAGAAAAAATATGGTCCGGAATATGGAAAACTTACCGATCTGCTTGGCGCAATCCGTCTTAAAATGCATAGCGCAGCTGAAAATAAAGACGCCGGCCGTGTTATTATAGAAAATCTTCTTGATGATGATCTTTTGAAAATGGTCGAACAGGGTCAGTGGAATCAAGCGAGGGAGCGTATAATAAACGATGTTTATCGTAGCGGTAGGCGTCAGCCATAGAACAGCGCCTGTGGAAATAAGGGAAAAGCTTTCTTTTACTGAACAATTGACAAAAGAAGCCCTTGACATGCTCTGCTCACATCCCGTTATTGAAGAATGTGTGGTTTTATTTACCTGCAACAGGACGGAAGTCTACGTTGCTTCCAAGGAACTTGACGAAGGGATCGGTGTCGTCCAAAATTTCCTTGCCCGCAAGTCCGGAACGGATATTTCACAGATTAAAAACTATACTTATGTCCATATTCTCTACGATGCAATCCGCCATTTGTTCAGAGTTGCGTCCGGCCTGGATTCAATGGTTTTAGGAGAGACAGAAATCCTCGGCCAGGTACGCAGCGCATATCAGACGGCCTATACGAACGGTTCCACCAGCAGCTGTTTAAACTCTCTTTTTCAGCAGGCTATAACCGTCGGCAAGAAGGTCCACAGGGAAACGGCCATTGATCAAAACGCTGTTTCGGTCAGTTACGCTGCTGTTGAATTGGCCAGGCAGACCCTGGGCGATTTAAAAGGCCGTTCCGTGCTGATTCTGGGCGCCGGCAAAATCAGCGAGCTTTCCGTACGCTATCTTGTAGCCAATGGAGTAAACGGAGTAATAGTATCCAACCGTTCATACAACCGCGCTCTGGAACTAGCCAGGGAATTCGGCGGCAGGGCGGTGAGATTTGAAGAATTATATCAGCACCTGATTAAGTCGGATATTGTAATCAGCTGTACAGGCGCTCCTCATTATGTAGTTCATCACCGGCAGGTGGATGAAGTTCTTCGTTCACGTCCGGGAGCTAAAATCCTGATTGTGGATATCGCCGTCCCGCGTGATATCGATCCTGCGGTAGCTGAATTGCCGGGAATTTCTTTATATGACATTGATGATCTGCAATGTATCGTAGACCGGAACATTGCTTTGAGAAGACAGATGGCTGTTGATGCCGAAGGTATAATTGAGGACGAATTGGATCAGTTTATGAAATGGCTGGGTACGCAATTCGTGGTCCCGACAGTTTCCGCCTTAAAGCAATGGGCGGAAGAGATTAAACAAAAAGAGCTTCGCCGGGCGTTAAACCGCCTTGGTGAACTGGCGCCGCATGACCGCAAGGTAATCGGTTCTTTGGTGAATTCAATTGTCAACCAGCTTCTGCATGTGCCAATAACAAGGTTGAAGGATTATGCCTTAACATCTAAGGGGCATCTTTATACTGAAGTTCTGCAGATCCTCTTCGACTTGCAGGTTAAAGAGGAGCAGGACAGGGAATATATGCTTAAAACAATGATTGACGGAGGTAAAGTTTGAAGCGGGAAATAAGAATTGGCGCCAGAGACAGTGTTCTCGCCCTCTGCCAGGCCCGCTGGGTGCTAGGGGAACTGCAAAGTTTAGAGCCGGGTTTGTTGTTCCAAGTAGTTGGAATCAAGACCCTTGGTGATTATATTCAGGATGTGGCCCTCGCTAAAATTGGCGATAAAGGCTTGTTTACTAAAGAACTGGAAATGGCCCTGCTGGAAGGGAAAATAGATCTTGCCGTTCACAGTATGAAGGACATTCCCATCAGTCTGCCCGAAAAGTTATCTATCGGCGCTGTCTGCCGCCGGGAATGGCCGGGGGATGTTTTAATCGCGCCCGCCGGAGTAACTCTTCAGAATCTGCCAAAGGGCGCTTCGATCGGCACAAGCAGCCTAAGGCGAATTGCCCAGTTGCTGCATTACCGGCCTGATTTAAAGATGACAACCATGCGCGGCAACCTGACCACCCGTCTGAAGAAGCTCTCGGAAGAGGGTCTGGATGCGCTGATACTGGCTTTTGCAGGGATTAAAAGATTAGGCTTCGAAGAAATAATTGCTCAAAAAATACCCTATTCGATTTGCGTACCGGCAGTCGGACAGGGATCAATCGGTATCGAAATACGGGAAAACGACCAGGAAATAAGCAGATTAATTTCACGCCTGGATCACGATGACTCAAGAGCGGCCATAACCGCCGAAAGGTCTTTTATGAAGGAACTCGAAGGCGGATGCCAGGCGCCGGTAGGCGCTGTCGGCCAGATTGAAGGCGATTCCCTTATTATCGAAGGAATAGCGCTTACTCTTGACGGGAGTCGCTTTGTCAGAGAGAAAATGACCGGTCCTAAAGAACAGGCGGATGTTATAGGAAGGGAACTTGCCCAAAAACTGTTTACCAAGGGCGCGGCTTCAATTTTGAAATCGGCCCGTCAGGAGTTTGATAACAAATGCTGAAAGGTATAGTATATCTTGTCGGCGCCGGTCCTGGCGATCCGGGGCTGATTACCGTTAAAGGCATCCGGTGTTTGGAGAAGGCGGACGTCATTGTTTACGACAGGCTGGTTAACCCCCAGTTGCTTTCTTTTGCGAGCCCTGAGGCCGTGAAAATATTCATGGGAAAAGAAACTACCGGCCTGGCCGGAACCCAGGACGGAATAAATTCGCTGCTGATTGGCCTGGCCAGGGAGGGGAAAAAGGTTGTACGTCTTAAAGGCGGCGATCCTTTTATTTTTGGCAGGGGCGGGGAAGAGGCGGAAGCCCTGGCTGAAGCAGGCGTGCCTTTTGAAGTCGTGCCCGGTGTCACATCGGCTGTGGCTGCGCCGGCTTATGCCGGAATTCCCCTTACACACCGCAGCCATGCTTCGTCTGTAACAATTGTTACGGGAAATGAAGATCCTGACAAGGAAAATTCGATGATTGCCTGGGATAAAATAGCTGCTGAACCAGGTACCCTGGTATTTCTAATGGGAATGGCCAACTTGAAAGCCATCTGTGGGCAGCTTATCAAACACGGGCGCAGCGGCGAGACGCCAGCTGCTTTAATCCGGTGGGGCACATGGGCGGAACAGGAGTTTTTACAGGGTACGCTCGCCGACATTGTTTCAAAGGCTGAGCGGGAAAATTTTAAAAACCCGGCTGTGATTGTTGCCGGAGACGTAGTTGGTTTGAATAAGAAGCTCTGGTGGCTGAAAAATAAGCCCTTGACCGGCAGGCGTATTTTAGTCACCCGTGAAGCACAGCAAGCTGAAGGCCTTGCCCGTCTTTTAACGGAACAGGGCGGGGAAGTAATTGTTTTTCCCACCATTGCGATTGCCGGGCCTGACGACAGCAGTCCTTTAGATCAGGCGCTGGACAGAATCGGGCAGTATAACTGGATTATCTTTACCAGTAAAAATGGTGTAAAATACTTTTTGAAAAGAATGATCGAACGTTTAATAGATATCCGGGATTTAAAGGGAATCAAACTTGTAGCGATTGGTCCCAAAACGAGGGAAGCGCTGGAAGAACATGGCCTCAGGGTCGCCTTGACGCCGCCGGTGTACATAGCGGAAGAGATTGTGGCCAGTATCAAGGGTATGATTAAAACGGGAGACCGTATTCTGCTGCCCAGGTCGGACAAAGCCCGCAAATTTCTAAGAGATGCTTTGGCAGGTCTTGGAGCGGAGGTTGATGATGTAATTGCTTACCGGACCTGCGCGGCCGGGGGCGATCCGGATTATCTAAGGCGGATGCTGGAGCAGGGCTTAATTCACCTGATTACCTTTGCCAGCCCGTCTGCAGTGCATAATTTTGTGCAGTTGTTTGGCGGTTCCGATTTGACCGCGTTGTTAAGGAACATTCAGGTGGCCTGCATCGGTCCGGTGACAGCGCAGGCTGCGGCTGAGTCCGGCTTAAGGTCGGATATAGTAGCCCGGGATTATACCTCTGAAGGGCTTGTTGAAGCAATTCTAAGAAGCAATTTATAAAAACGCAACTAAAGGAAAGGCTCTGGAGATAAATTGATCAGCATTACCAAACTTCTTTGCGGCATTGAATATTATGGCGATTCACTGCGTTACAGCGAAAGTTCCTCTTCGCAGCGCTCCGGCGCGGCCGCGGGGTATGGCCCGGTGGTCGTCTGGAACATAACCCGCGCCTGCAATCTTAAATGCAGGCACTGTTACGCGTCGGCGCGGTCAGGGCCGGGGGATGAATTAACCTGTCAGGATGCTGTCGATTTTTTAGACGATCTTGCAGCATTCAGGGTACCGGCGCTGCTTCTTTCGGGGGGGGAGCCGGTTTCACGTCCGGATTTTTTTGACCTGATCAGCCATGCCGGAAAACTTGGTCTTCGTCTGACCCTTTCAACCAACGGAACGCTGATCACTCCCGACGCCGCAAAAAAGATTAAGGATGCGGGAGTGAGTTATGTCGGTGTCAGTTTGGATGGCATGAGAGAGGTTAACGACAATTTCCGCGGCCTGAAGGGCGCTTTTGACTCCGCTTTGCAGGGGATCCGGAACTGCCTTTCCGTAGGGCAGAAGGTGGGCCTGCGCTTTACAGTAAACAGGCATAACCTGTCTGAGATAGAATCCATATTTGAACTGATCGAAACTGAGAATATCCCCCGGGTCTGTTTTTACCACCTTGCCTATGCGGGACGGGGAACCGAAATGTCCAATCAGGATATAACAAACGATGAAAAGCGTGCAGTGCTGGATCTAATCATGGACCGGGTGTTGGATTATCACCGCCGGGGTCTGCAGAAGGAAGTTTTAACAGTAAATAACCACGCCGACGGTGTCTATGTGTATTTGAAACTGCTCGAAAGCAGCAATCCCAGGTCCGGGGAAGTATACCGGCTGCTTAGGAATAACGGGGGCAACCGTTCGGGTGTGGCCCTTGGCGCTGTAGACTGGGACGGCAATGTCCATCCCGATCAGTTCACTCTCCAGCATACGATCGGCAACATCAGGGAAAGGCCATTTTCGGAAATCTGGCGGGACGCAGGCCACCCGGTCATGGCTGGACTTAGAAACCGCCGTTCCTTATTAAAAGGAAGGTGCAGCGCCTGCCGCTGGCTTGATCTCTGCAACGGGAACTCGCGTACCCGGGCAGAAGCCGCCTGCGGAGATTTTTGGGCTTCCGATCCTGCCTGTTACCTGAATGATCAGGAAATTGGACTTTAAAGCAACAAGTATGATATGAAATAAAGGGATGGTATTGATGAATTATCCTGCTACGCGGCTGCGCCGCCTGCGCAATGATGAACGCATGCGCCGTCTGGTCAGGGAGACAACTCTTGCAGTTGAAGATTTAATCTACCCTGTTTTTGTAACCCGCGGCAAAGGTATCCGCAAGGAAATCGAATCCATGCCCGGAGTTTTCAATTTTTCTATAGATAAACTGCTTGAGGAATTGTCGACGGTTAAAGACCTCGGGATCCAGGCCGCGCTGATTTTCGGCGTGCCGACTGAAAAAGATGAACTGGCTACGGAAGCTTATAGTGACGAAGGAGTTGTTCAGGAATCCCTCCGGGTTATCAAAAGAGAGCTTCCCGAGTTGTTTATTATCACGGATGTGTGCCTTTGCGGTTATACAAGCCACGGACACTGCGGAGTAGTCAGGGACGGCCGCGTGCTTAATGATCCGACTCTGGAACTGCTGGCCCTGACCGCTCATTCACATGCCAGGGCAGGCGCCGACATGGTTGCGCCTTCGGATATGATGGACGGCACTGTCGGCGCCATCCGCAGCCATCTTGACCAGGCGGGCTATACGGATACCCCGGTCATGGCCTATTCGGCTAAATTTGCCTCTTCATATTACGGCCCCTTCCGCGAGGCCGCCGCTTCCAGTCCCAAGTTCGGCGACCGCAAATCTTACCAGATGGATTACGGCAATGCCCGGGAAGCCCTGCGCAAGATGAATATTGACGTGGAAAGCGGGGCTGATCTGATCATGGTCAAACCGGCCCTTGCCTACCTTGATATAATCAGCAGGGCAAGGGACAGCTTTGACTGTCCTTTGGCCGCCTATAACGTCAGCGGGGAATACGCCCTGGTCAAGGCGGCTTCCCGTCTGGGCTGGCTTGAAGAGCGCGAAGTTGTTTTGGAAAACCTGACCGCAATCAAACGCGCCGGGGCAAATGTTATTCTGACTTATCACGCCAAAGATGTTGCCCGCTGGCTGAAGGAAAGGGGATAATCAGCTTGCTGGTTTCCTGGAATACAACCAACGCATGCAACCTGCGCTGCCTGCACTGTTACCGCAACGCCGGCGAAATAAAAGGCGCTGAACTGACAACTGCGGAAGCCATGGCCATGATCGATGAAATTACCCGGTCAGGTTTTAAAATAATGATTTTCAGCGGGGGAGAGCCACTTTTAAGGCCGGATCTATACGAGCTTGTTGGATATGCCCGCAGAAGCGGATTAAGGCCTGTTCTGGGTTCCAACGGAACGCTGATTACAGGGGATATAGCGGAGCGGTTAAAAAAAGCCGGGATTATGGTTGCGGGAATCAGCCTGGACAGCATGGACATAGAGCGGCACGATTACTGGCGAGGCGCTCAAGGCTCCTGGCAGGCGGCTGTGGAAGGCATGCGGGCCTGCCGGCGGGCAGGCCTGCCGTTTCAAATCCATACCACAGTGGTTGACTGGAATTACAACGATGTAGAAGACCTGACTGATTTTGCCGTAGAGGAAGGGGCTATTGCCCACCACATATTTTTCCTGGTGCCTGCCGGCCGGGCTGTGGATATCAAAGAAGGCTCCCTTACGTCAGAACAGCATGAGGAACTGCTGCATAAAATTCTAAAAAAACAAGAGGAAGTAAAAATAGAGTTAAAACCGACCTGCGCTCCCCAATTCATGCGGATTGCCAGACAAATGGGCTTGAAGCTTAGATTCAGCAAGGGCTGCCTGGCCGGCATCGCATACTGCATCATCAACCCGCTGGGGGAAGTACAGCCCTGCGCATATTTGGACATACCGCTTGGCAATGTTAAGGAGATGCCTTTCAGCACCATATGGAAGGAAAACAGCATTTTAAACAGGCTCCGTACGGAAAAATACCAAGGGTCGTGCGGGATCTGCCAGTACAGGAAAATCTGCGGAGGCTGCCGGGCGCGGGCTTATTTTTATACCGGCGACTACATGGGCGAGGAGCCGTGGTGCGAGCATAAGCAAACATTGGCCGGCAGGGATGAATGACAATACTTGATCAAACTGACAGGGATTTGCTGAATATCGTTCAAAACGGCCTGCCCGTAGTGCCTGAACCCTACCGGGCACTGGCTGAGGAATTGCATGTATCCGAAGAAGAAATTATCAGACGCCTCGGGCGCTTGAAAGACGCCGGCGTTATCCGCCGTTTGGGGGCGGTTTTCGATTCCAGGCGGGTCGGGTACAAAGGAACGCTGTGCGCCCTGAAAGTACCCCCGGAGCAGATAAGTGAAGTTGCTGCGATAATCAACGGTTTTCGGGGAGTAACACATAACTACCTCCGTGACCACGAGTTTAATATGTGGTTTACAGTGTTGGCGGAATCTCAGGATAAGCTTGAACAGACAATAGAGAATATCCGTGGACAGACGGGTATAAAAGAGTTATTGTCGCTTCCTGCGGAAAATGTTTTCAAAATCGGTGTTCATTTTAAGATTACATAGGTGTTTAAATGCTTAGTGAACAGGAAAAGGAACTGGTCAGGGAACTGCAGAAAGGTTTGCCGCTGGTCAGCCGCCCGTTTTTGGATATTGCGGACAGGCTTGGCCTGAGTGAAGAAGAGATCATCGCTAAGGTAAAAGACTTTCTTACCAAAGGGGTTATCCGCCGTTTCGGCGCTGTGGTCAAACACCAGGATGTGGGCTATGTGGCCAATGCGATGGTCGTCTGGCCCGTTACCGAAGAAAGGATAATGGAGGCCGGCCGGGCAATGGCTTCTTTTCCCGAAGTGTCCCATTGTTATAACCGCCTAAGCGCGCCCGGGTGGCCTTATACGCTGTACACGGTAATTCACGGGAAAGAGGAACAGGATTGCCGTAGTATTGCGGAGAAGATCGCTTCATCCATAGGAATCACGGGTTACCGGATACTTTTCAGCACAGCGGAATTAAAGAAAAGCAGCGTGGAGTATTTTCTTGAGTAAAGGCAGGAATAAAGAATGCAGGAAAAAAGATACCTTAATTCGGCTGCTCTATTTGATCAGGCCAAACGGTACATTCCGGGCGGTGTCAACAGCCCTGTCCGGGCCTTTAAAGCGGTTGGAGGAAATCCCGTTTTTATCAAAAAAGGCAGGGGCAGCAATATTTTCGACGCTGACGGAAACAAGTACATAGATTATGTGTGTTCCTGGGGGCCTTTGATCCTTGGACACTGTCATCCTGAAGTTGTGAAAGCGCTGAAGGAATGTGTGGAATTGGGGACAAGCTACGGTGCCCCGACTGAACTGGAAATAAACCTGGCGAGTGAAATTGTCGCCGCCGTACCGTCAATTGACATGGTACGCCTGGTCAATTCAGGCACGGAAGCGGTGATGAGTTCCTTAAGGCTTGCCCGTGCTTTTACAGGCCGGGATAAGATTGTCAAATTTGAGGGCTGCTATCACGGCCATGCCGATTCTATGCTGGTTAAGGCCGGTTCGGGTTCGATGACGCTTGGTCTGCCGGACAGTCCGGGGGTACCCGGGAGCGCGGCGTCCGGGACGATCGTTTCAGCGTACAATAACCTGGACATGCTTGAGGCTGTTTTTAAAAAGGAAGGCAAGGACATTGCCGCTGTAATTGTAGAGCCGGTTGCCGGAAACATGGGTGTAGCGACGCCCGAACCGGGTTTTTTGCAAGGCATCCGGGACCTGACCGAAAGATTTGAGTCTTTGCTTATCTTTGACGAAGTTATCACGGGCTTTAGGGTTGCATACGGCGGAGCGCAGGAACTGTACGGCGTCGAACCGGACATAACCTGTCTGGGAAAAGTAATCGGCGGAGGCCTGCCGGTAGGCGCGTACGGCGGAAGGCAGGAAATTATGGAACAGATCGCACCGCAGGGTCCGGTTTACCAGGCTGGAACGCTTTCGGGAAACCCGCTTGCTGTGACGGCAGGTTTGGCGACTTTAAAGATTTTACGGCAAAACGGTTTTTATAATCATCTCGAAAGCAAAGGAGCGCGCCTGGCTGGCGGCCTTGCCCGGGCTGCCGCTGAATCCGGCGCCGGGGTCACAATTAACCGGGTTGGCTCCATGGTCTCTTTATTTTTTACAGCGGAAAAGGTGACGGATTATAATTCCGCTTGCAAGTCAAATACGGACAGTTACGCGCAGTTCTTTAAGAAAATGCTTGATCAGGGCATTTACCTTGCCCCATCCCAATTCGAAACCTGGTTTGTTTCTTCCTCACACAGCTACGAAGACATTGATCTGACCATTCAAGCCGTAAAAAATGCCCTGTAAAAAATAAATAGTAAAATTATTTGTAAAATTATTTGACAGATAACCGGTCGTTGATCTATCCTAATAAGTAGCAATGTTCAGATTATTCGTAATTGACCGGGGAGTTTTAAATGTGAAAGCGCACAGGATACCCGAAGCGACTGTCACCAGGTTATCGTTATATTCAAGATTCTTGGAGAACCTTAATCAAAGAGGAGTCGAGTTTGCTTCATCCGGGGAAATTGCGGAGGGTTTAAGTATCAATCCGGCCCAGGTAAGAAAAGACCTGGCTTATTTCGGAGATTTTGGCACACGCGGGATAGGGTACAAAGTAAAGGATTTGTTAAGCTGTACTTTAAATATCCTGGGGCTTGATCAAAAATGGCCCCTGATTCTTGTTGGAGCAGGGGTCCTGTGTCATGCTGTCTGCGGCTATCCGGGATTTAATAAGCGCGGTTTTTCAATTGTGGCGGTATTTGACATTGATCCGGCGAAAACAGGAAAAATGATTGGCAGGATTGAGGTTATGCCGATGGATAAAATGCCGGAAATAATAAAAAACCGGCATATAAAGATAGGGATTATCGCAGTTCCAACAAACGCCGCCCAGGAAGTAGCCGATCAAATGGTCAAAAACGGGCTGGAAGGCGTTCTTAATTTTACACCTGTAAGTCTTGCTGTGCCCGGGGGCGTCGAGGTGATTAATATTGATCTGTCGGTTGGGTTGGAGTCGCTTACTTTTAAGTTGAGCCAAAAGGGGTATTAAGGATGAATCCGGTTCTTTATATAGGAGTTATCGGCGCCGGAGAATGTGCAAAAAAGGAAGCGTCCCTTGCCGAGGAAGTTGGTTTTGAAATTGCCAAAAGAGGCGCTGCGCTTATTTGCGGAGGCAAGGGGGGCGTTATGGAGGCATCAGCAAAAGGGGCTTGCCGGGCAGGAGGAATTATAATCGGCATCCTTCCGGGAAGAAACCGCATCGAATCGAATCCCTACCTTACGATAGCCCTGCCGACCGGCTTGGGAGATGCCCGTAATGCAGTAATTACCTGCGCTTCTGACGTACTCATCGCTATTTCAGGAGGTTACGGAACCTTGTCTGAAATTGGCCTTGCCCTAAAGATGGGCAAACCGGTGGTGGGTCTTTCTACCTGGGAAATGAAACGGGGCATGCAGGAATTTGCCGTCCGCCAGGCATACAGCCCAATAGAGGCTGTAGAAGCAGCTTTTCTTTTGGGCCAATCAAAGTAAAGGGGGTAAAGGAATGATAGAGAGCCGCATGACAATTGAAGTAGTGACTGCCGGTCATACTGAATTCGTAGATATTTCTTCGCGGGTCAGAAGACTGGTCGTAGAAAGCGGGATAAGCGACGGGATCTGTTGCCTATATGTTCCCCATACAACGGCAGCGCTGTTGATTAATGAAAATGCGGATCCCTCCGTCGTTCAGGATATAGCTTCAAAGCTGGAGAGAATCGTTCCCTGGAATGAGAGATATCTGCATCTGGAGGGCAACTCGGCCGCTCACATAAAGGCCAGCCTGATGCAAACTTCCCAGGTGATTCTGGTTGAAAGCGGAAAGTTACTGTTAGGGATCTGGCAGGGAATTTTTCTGTGTGAATTCGACGGTCCAAGACAGAGGAAAGTCTTAGTTAAATTGATACCTTCACAAACTTAAAAAAGACCAAAAAAATAGCTGGCCATAACGCCAGCTAGTCGGGCAGAAAGCTGCATCACTATTCCTGGACATTAATTGTTATTTCTTTGGGCTTGACTTCTTCTTCTTTGGGAAGGATTATTTCCAGCAGCCCGTTCTTATAGCTTGCTTTAATCTCACCTGATTTTATTGGTACATCTATTTTAAAAGAACGGTAGAAACTTCCGTAGCTGCGTTCCACCTTAAGGTAGCGGGCGCCTTCCTCCCTTTGCTCGCTCTTGCGCTCTCCCTGGATGCTCAATTCGTTATTTACAAAGTGAATCTTAATATCTTCTTTTTCAAGGCCGGGGATTTCCGCCTTAATAAGGATTTTCTCCGCACTGTCCTGGATGTCTACAGGGAAGGTCCAGACATCGCTTTTTCTGGGGAATGGAAAAGTTTCGTCAAAAAGCCTGTTGATAGAATGACGCAGAGTGGACATTTCTTCTCTTGGATCCCATTTAGTTAAATCCATAATTATCTTGCACCTCCATAAAAAATAAGATTAAAAGTACTTTCAACTGAATCTAGTATTTTATTTTTACCAAAAAGTATCCGTCAAACACCTCCCACGGACTGGATTTTTTATACAGCTTCTTGCCTTGTATCCAATATATACAATGACAATAGTATTGTCAAGTATGTTTACAATAGTAAACTTACTTAACTTAACTATTTTATTTAAGTAATGTCGTTGGGTTGCAAAAACCCCCTGCATTGAACTGGACACAGTTCAATGCAGGGTGGAGATGTAATTTAGGATGTTTGAGTTATTATGTTTTTATTGCTTTTTTGGCGTACATAATACGGATAGCGGCCAGAAAATTAAACCAAGGCCAAGGATGATATTGGTGACCGCGCCAAGGCAGGGAACACCGGGCATGCAAAATAAACTCATAATACCAGCAATCAAGATAAGTACTGCCCCAATAATTGTTAATATTCCTCCCCATACCGCCATATATTCCACCTCCTTTTTTAGTAATAGACTGATTCGTTGTATATTTATTCAATAACCAAATATAATAAAATCACTATTTATTTTAAAAATAATATTCTGACAAATGAGCCGAAGAAAAGCAGACAGAGAAAATATGCTATACTTATGTTCGACAAAGGCAATTTGCAGAGTGGAGAAATGAGAATGAGCGCTTTTAACTTCAATTTTTATTGAGGGCTTTATTGCGGCGCGTGTTCAATCTTGAAAGCCTTTCAGGCAGGAGTCAAAGATAAATTTTTGAATCGTTTATTGGCTGGAGGTTTAACCGTGGACGATGAACATCTAGAATGGATAAAAACTTACTTTAAAGAAATATGCCGGGATCCAAATTACGATAATTTTCTTGGGATTGAAATGATCGATATAAAAGAGGGCAGAGTTACTTTTAAATTAGCAGTTTCCGGCAGGCATTGTAATATATACGGCGCCGTGCACGGCGGCATCCTTGCTTCAATTTCCGATATAGCAATGGGAGCGACCTGCTTAACTTTGGGAAAAAGTATTGTAACAATCGATCTGAACATCAGCTATATAAGAAATTCGCCTACAGGAAGCGTCCTTACAGCAGTGGGACAGCTAATCAGCAGCGGTAATTCCGTTATTCGAACAGAAGGCAAGATTTTTGACGAGCAGCAAAGGCTTCTTGTTGTATCCCACGCTTCATATTTTATAACGGGCAACTTTTTAAAAAATGATCATCCTTGATTAGGTACATTGCGCAAAAGCTATCTTACTTTTAAGGGAAAATCTTGATGAAAGCTGACAAGAAACTGAGTATTAACATTGGAAACCTGTCCATACCCTATACGCTTACAGAAAGCAAACAGGCCAAACGTATCAGGTTTACCATCGATCTTAACGGCTTAATGGTTGTCAAGCCGCATAGCGCCAGGATGATTGATGTTGAAAGAGCTCTGGAGGCTAAAAGCAGCTGGATATACAAACATTACCTGGAATTTCAAATCAGGAAAGCCGGTGAACACAAAAGAGAATGGAAAAGCGGTGAAAAGGTTCCCTATAAAGGGAGAGAATATGAGATTAGGATTATTAAGCATGAGGGTAAGCGCATAACCATAAGCTTTAACGGGACGGGGTTTGAGATATTTATAAATAAGGAGATCGAGGCAGACGAAAGTAAGTTCCTGGTAGAAAATGTTTTAAAGCTATGGTATAAAAAAGTCGCCAGAGTCTATCTCAAGGACAGGCTTGATTATTTTTGCAAAATCACCGGGATGACATATAATGTCATAAGGATTAAGGAACAGAAAACACGGTGGGGGAGCTGCTCCAAAAAAGGCAACCTTAATTTTAACTGGAAATTGATCATGTCTCCCGAGTGGGTGATTGATTATATTATTGTCCATGAGGTCTGCCATTTAAGATATTTAAACCATTCTGGGGAATTCTGGGATATGGTCGCCCTATATATGCCCGGTTATAAAAAAGCACGGAAGTGGCTTAAGGAAAATGGTCCCATGCTCAAGCTGTGAAAAAAATTATGTACTTAACAAGCTGTCCAATAAATTATCGTAAAATTAAAAAGATTGATTATATAAACAATATATTGCATAACTAAAATGCATAGCTTATAATTATCTTAATAAGAATACTAAATAGCTGACGGGTATATTTTTTTGAAAAGGAGGCTAGAAAAGTGCCTGTAGGGAATTTTAAATGCGGTAATTGCGGGAAAAGGTTTAAAACACTGGTAACGGGACCGGAAAAAGCAGTCGCCTGTCCTTCCTGCAAAAGCGAACAAGTCGAACAACTCGACGGCAAAAAGACTCTATTTAATTCTGAAGACCCAACCGCTATTCTTGTTGCGTCAGAGCCTGACAGAAGAGGATATGTCGTAAAAAGCTATAAATACGATGATGACACGCTATCCGGGAAGCCAACGGAAGGCGGGTGAAGATAGCGTTCACAAAAGAGCCGTAGGCTCTTCGAACCAAAGAAAATATTTTACAATCAAGTTGTTTTGTTATTTGAAAAAGCTGGATAATTTAACATAAATCAAGAGGCCTGATGGCTTTTCTCAGGCCTGATATTATTCGCGCGCCAGTGAAGGAAAAAGCTATTTCCTGCCTTTGACCGGCGGGCAAAGGTAATACAAGCAGTTCTTGCGCGCAGGAAAGTATAGGCTCGCATTATATAATTAATTTTTTAAATAAAATAACTAATTGTACTATCTGAAGAATTCAATTATACAGGATGATAAGGAATTAGGTGGAAGTCCGCAGGTTTCTGTATTAGGGACGAGTCTTAAAAGCGATGTCGGCCATGCAGCTTTAGCAAATGGAGTAATCTTACATGCTCTTGATTTTGATGATTATCATGATGGAACCATGGCACATGCTACAGTTTCCTGTTTGTCGGTGCTGCTGTCTTTAGCGGAATATAGAAAATCTAAGGGAAAAGATATGTTGCCTGCTTTGATTTTAGGTATCGACATCACAATCCGGCTTAGCTTAGGTTTAGGTCCTTACCATTATAGTGTCGGCTGGCGCCCAACCTCCACGGCCGGGCGGTTTGGGGCGACGGCTGTGGCTGCTAAACTACTTAATCTTGATACCGATAAAATTATAGATGCATTTGGCATCTGTGGCACTCAAACAGGTGGCTTACGGCAGGTATTTGGAACCATGTCTAAACCACTTAATGCAGGTAAGGCTTCCATGGACGGGATAATGTCTGCATTGCTTTCGGAAAAGGGTTTTAATAGTTCAAAAAAGATCATTGAAGGAGATTTGGGAATATTAAGTGTTATGACTGACAAACCCGACAAGGAAAGAATAGTCGAAGGACTTGGTTCTAAATATTACATCTCGGATGTCAGTCTCAAGCCTTATCCGTCATGCGCCTGAACTCATTCGACAATAGGTCTCCTGGAGGAGATCAGAGCAACACATCAGCCCGATATAGAAAACGTTAAAGAAATATACATTGAAACCGGCCCAATTGCTTTTACTTCTGCCGGAATAAAAAATCCCAAGATCGGCGTAGAAGGAAAATTCAGCCTATGGTTTTTAGCTGCGCTGGCATTGACGGAGGGTAATGTCACTCTGGATAAATTTACTGACGAAAAAGTTAATGATCCTAAGATAACTCAGTTGATAGAAAAGACAGAAGCAAAACTTGTACCAGAGCTTAAACTTGGCGCAAAAGTTATCGTTAAAATGAAAAACGGAGATGAATACAAGAGGGAATTGAAATATCCAAAAGGAAGTCCTGAAAACCCTTTAAGTATTGATGAAATCGAAACATAATTTAAGAATACGGCAAAATTAGGTATTGGTGAAAAGAATTTGAATAACATAATAGAGAAAGTGAAAAATTTTGAATATTTAACGGAAATCTACGAAATAATTAAACTAACTATGACTTGATGAAGAGTTTTTTAAGGGAAAGCATATTGTATACTGTAGCTGTTTATAGAACGATCGCCACTAAATATTTTAAAAAGCATATTACCATACCAATGTTTGGTTTAAATATATATAAGATGCCGATAAGGGGACTTTAAAAGTCTCCTTTTTATTACGTGCCCATTAAGTTAATTCTGGAGCAGGCGTTTTTAATATTTTTGTGATAAGATAAATGGGAAAAGAGGCATCGATCTGTATTATAGGATGGGAAGAGGACGCAGGAGGGGAGCGACTAATGTTTGATTTAAAAAAAGTCCTTGCACAGCTCAATATAACCGAAGAATATTTTATAGATAAATTAGGAATTCCGGCCTCTTATTTTACGAAAGTCTTAATAGAACAAATAGGGAAAGGTGATTTTGGATTAAAAATCTTCTTTATTGTGGTTTACATTGAAGCCCTGAATGTACTCGCCGGGAAAAAAGATATGAGCAAAATAGATATGTTAATTGATTTCTTTAATAATAAAATTTCAGTCCGGGACAGACAGTTAATCCTGGATAACGTGAAGAGGATTTCATCGAGCGAAAGGCTGACTGATGAGAATTATGGTGAATATATAAATAGCGCTGTAAATGGAACAATTAAAAAAGACATTGATATAGAGGAATTTGCCTTGATAATTAATAATATGCGCAATCTTTTTGTACAAGAAGGTATCGACTGGGAGTTCACCTTTTCTGACGGCAAGGAACATGCTATGAATATTATAGACTTTCCGCAGAAGCAGTACAGGGGATGGGTAAACCAGGAAAGGATCTATGACGTCAATACTTAAAAATACTCTGATTTTAGAACGATCTGTGTTAAGGGTTTGATCAAATTTTTACGGGAATATCTTATGATACTTAAACATAACAAAAGATGAGCTGCTTTTAAAAGGGCCGCGCCGGTTATTATAGGCTGTACTCAAAGCTGCCGGTATTGACGAGACGAGACGAGAAGAGATAAGGATCCTTTCTTGTTGAAAAAGGAGGCTTTTAGATGATTACATTGATTAAGCAATATTTATTATATTTAACACGCTGGCAGTTAAGTTCACCAATTTTAGCGCTTTGTTTAATGTATTTACATTTTGGAGTTACCTGGAATACAGTAATAGCTAATCTTATTGGCGGGCTAATCTTCTTTTGGGTGGACAAATTTATATTTACATCGAAAGCTATGAATCCTCAATGGGAAGTGGCGGAAGATATTGTTTGCGCTGATTGCGGCAAACGTTCCAGGGGTTACAGAATTGTCAGGGCAAAAGGGTATGATAAAACAAAAGATAAATTTCCGGAATATAGGTGTGAAAAGTGCAGCACAATCAAGTTTCAAAAACAAAAAGAACAGGGAATATTTTAAAGCGGCAGTACCAATCAGGATATCCGGTGGGTAAAAAATAGAAATTTTACTGTTTATGATTATAATATATCAGGGGTACCGCGCTGGAAGTGTTCAAAATATCTGGCTGACTGCAGGTACGTGATATAATTCTCAATTACAAAAGTTAAGTGATGATTATGGAGCATATAGGCAAACCGGTAAAGCGTTTTGATTTTGATGCAAAAGTCGAAGGCAGAGCCAAGTATTGTTCGGACATTCACTTTGAGAACAGGCTGTATGCCAAAACACTTCGATCTGAAATATCCCGTGCCAAAATAACTTCAATAATAATTCCTGAAATGCCGGAGGGGTATTTTATTGTTGACCATAGAGATGTTCAGGGAAATAATATAGTACCTTCCGTTTATAACGACCAGCCTTTCTTTGCCGAGGGTGAAGTGAAGTTTATAGGTGAGCCTATTCTGCTTGTCATGGGTCCTGACAGGCAGAAAGCCCAGAATATCCTGAAAAGTATTCAATAATTATGTAATACCAACTTCAGTCGATTTTCCTAAAATGAAAAATGAGCTTATCGATAATCCCTTTGAAGGTGGACCTTATGGAGCCAGGAGTTTGGGAGAACTGTCACTGGTAGGCGCAGCGCCTGCGCTGGCCCTGGCGGTACAAAATGCTATTGGATGCAAGGTGAAGCAAATAACTGTTACTCCGGAATATATTATGGAGCTGATGAAAGTTAATTAACGTAAACTTTATGCTGAATGGACAACAGAAAAGTATAACCGCAAACCCTTTAAGCAGGTTGATTGATTTACTGAGAAATGATTTTCAGCTTACCGGCGCAAAAGAAGGATGCGGAGAAGGAAAATGTGGAGCTTGCGCTGTTCTGATGGATAACCGGCTTGTGAATTCCTGCCTTGTCGCAGTCGGAATGCTTGAAGGCAGGAACATTGTAACCATAGAAGGCTACAGGGAAACGGAAAAGTTCAGTGTACTAAAAGAGAGTTTTTGTTACTTCTCACGTATTTTGTCGGTGGGCTTCTCACCGTCAATGGCGTGAAAGTTGTTTTGCCAATCAGCCAAGCAATTGAGAAGAGTAACGCCACTTACATAAACCGCATATGCCATTCATTGTGGAAAATGAACGGCATATGCCAGCCAATGTGGAAAATATTGATAACGGGGATAATCTCTGTTATCCCCCGTTGTAGCTTAAAATCGGCCAGATAAATCTTTCAGGATGACAAAGCGATTGTTTGCATGCATTAATATAATGTCCAAATTATTAGGCACTGTACTAACGTATTTTTGTATTAAAATTTTGTATTAAATAAGTAGCCTTACCTTTATTCCCGGACGCAACCCAATTTTGTTGTCTTTATCGTCCTTGAGATACCAGCCGTGTTCGTCTTTGGCCACTAACCCGGTTAGCCAACTTCCGTGAAAAAATATAGCTATTTTATGATTTCTAAGCAAACAGGAAACTTCATCATATATTGTCAGAGTACCATTCATTGTTTTTTTTAGAATTCCTTCCGGAATATAGCTGACTAATTTTTTAAATTCATGTTTGCTAAGTGTATCTGTCGCCACCATCTTTTCCAGCATTGGCAAAGGATTTCGTCCAAGGTATTTTGATTGGGATTTTACTTTACCGTCTTTGCCCGTATAACGCTGTTCCAGGTAGGCATAGCGCCCCTTCCAGCGAATAAACATTGTCTTTTAAGCCCCCCAAATAGGTAGCGCTAAAAAATTAGGCACTACCAAAGCCGATGTGTATGGTGGGGACAACGGGGATAATCCCGTTACCCCCGTTGACGCTCAAAATCGGCCAGAACTCGCGCGATATCACCTTCCTCTGTCACTTCTTGCCTCCTGTTGATGGCATCAAATAGAGCACGCGAGCAGATAAGATTAATGACACGGGGAATACCCTGGCTCGCCGCATATACACGCTGCAACACACTTTCGGCAAATACCGGTTGCTCTATACCACTTAAGTGCAATTGATGCCTAATGTAGGCGATCGTTTCTTCTTTTGTCAGACCCGTTAGATGGTACTGCAGTCCAATCCGCTGCGCCGTCGCCTCATATTTTTTAAGACGCAATATTCTCCGTAGTTCCGGTTGTCCCACGAGAATCAAAGGAAAGAGGAACTTCCTGATGCTGTCGAAAAAATAAAAGAGCAGTATGAAAACCTTATTAACCCTATTGATGATCTTCGCTCAACTAAAGAGTATCGCAAAAATGTTTCACTGCAAATGTTGAAAGACTTCGTCTTAAATTAACTAACTAAATAAAACAGGTAAAGCATATTCAAATTTACTTCCCAGAGAAGGAAAAGCCCACCGCGTTAAAACCAGGTGGGTTAATCTCAAAGCACAAGATCGTTGATACTACCGATTATTATTTATAACTTTTTTCTTTTCTATGATAACCTTACATTTACGGCCTGAGGTCCGCGTTGTCCTTTTTCCAGATCAAATTCAACTCTTTGACCTTCTTCAAGTGACTTGTAACCCTCTGCCTTGATTGCTGAAAAATGTACAAACACATCATTTCCGCTTTCTCTTTCAATGAAACCAAAACCCTTTTCCGCGTCAAACCATTTAACTATACCGATCATTAAGTTGCCCCCCTTTATGGAGATTCTTATAATATTATGTTAATATGAAGTTCATTTTATTCTTCCAATTATATGTCTGTATACATACTTATATAAAAGGAATTCAGATTATAGCAATACTGTCATACTCTTCTTGTTTCGTTTTACTGGCATAATACTGATAAGGGCAACTAGTATTAATACAATATTAGGATTGGCAATCGTAATTCTCATTTATTATAGCTCATCCGTCATTTTCAAGTGATATTAATATAAGTAAATATATTGAGAAAATATCATATACTTATATTACGATTAAGTAATCATAGCCAGTGACTGGATCGAACAATCATAGCGACTCAACCAGAAATAGATACATGAACGCGCTCGGTTATACTTTCCCAGTGCTTTGGAAATCCCATACTTCAAGGCGTAGCAAACCAGGGATTGGCGGTGCTTCATATATTGTGTTATTGTATTCATGAGAGAGGAGAGCCTCCTTCTCTGCTATTGTTGGTGGAACTTAAAACATATCCTCGACTCGTATTGACCTCTTCATTTAGGAATGTTATAATTCTTCTTGGCCTTTGATTTAACTGAATACATGCGGCAGTGGCGGAATTGGCAGACGCGTAAGATTCAGGTTCTTATGAGCAATACGCTCGTGGGGGTTCAAGTCCCTTCTGCCGCACCATAATTTGCTCAAAAACCCTTGTGTATCAAGGGTTTTTGAGGTCTTCATTGAGTATCATCAAATTGATTTGAAGTTGTCACTGTCAAAACATGCTTTAGAAGAAGTCTTATGGGCGATTTTTCGGACAGTCTGACCAAAATCATAAAAAACCTATCTGTAAAAGGGTGGGTTTTTAACTTATGTGAAGGTTTTCACAATCACTGAGCTTGTATTTTTTAAATGTTAGAATGTCTTATCAGAAAAGGTTTGGATTCATAATATTTTTTAAGCAGGTGAATGCTTTGGACGAATTGACTAACATTGCCGCGGCGGCGGAACTAATCAGCAGAGCGAAAAAAGTGGTTGCCTTTACAGGCGCCGGTGTAAGCACAGAGTCCGGAATTCCCGACTTCCGCAGTCCGGGAGGCATCTGGGAAAAATACCAGCCCGTCTATTTTCAGGACTTCATGGCCAGCGAAGAAGCCCGCAAAAAATATTGGATTCGCAGCAGGGTCACTTATCCCGTCATCAGGGACGCCATGCCGAACCCGACTCACCTGGCCCTAGCCGAATTGGAGAAGATAGGCAAGCTGGACTGCATCATAACTCAAAACATAGACCGGCTGCACCATAAAGCAGGCAGTTCTGCGGAAAAAGTTATTGAAATTCACGGCGTGAGCGCTATTGTAAACTGCCTTAAATGCCGTGAAAGCTATTCAAGGGACGACATCCAGGCGCTTCTGGAAGAAAAGGAAGAAATCATCGCGCCGGTTTGCAAAAAATGCGGCGGGCCTTTAAAAGAAGCGACCATATCTTTCGGCCAGGCGATGCCGGAGAAGGAAATGGCCGAGGCGGAGTACAGGGCGCAGAGCTGTGATTTGATGCTTTCTTTGGGTTCGTCGCTTGTTGTTTATCCAGCCGCTTACATGCCGCTGTATGCGCAGGGCGCCGGCGCAAAGCTGATCATTATCAATATGGCTCCGACCCCCCTGGATCATTCCGCCGACATTGTTTTTTATTCTAAAACCGGAGAAATACTGCCCAAAATAGTTGAAGAGGTTGCAAAAAGGATTGGCGGTTAATCCTTATCTAACTGCTTTTGCGTAAAGTTACCATGCCTGTCTTATTTAAGGCATGACTGCTTGACACGGTTTTAGGGGTATGTTAACATACCCCTAAGTAGTCTAACAGGCTATAAGATTTAATATTTTTAGGAGGAAAGAGATTTGCAAGGTAAAGTAAAGTGGTTCAGTGCAGAAAAAGGTTATGGCTTTATTGAGAGGGAAGATGGCGGAGATGTCTTTGTACACTATTCGGCCATCCAGGAGGAAGGCTTCAAAACCCTCCAGGAAGGTCAAGCGGTGGAATTCGATATAGTCGAAGGCGCCCGTGGGCCTCAGGCGGCAAATGTAGTCAGAGCGTAACTGGATTCCCCAGTCCTGAAAAAAGCGGGGCTGGGGATTTTTATTTTAGGCGGGGTCTGGCGGGAATATATATAGTAAGATACAGGAGGTGGATGTTGCGTGAACATTCAGGTGAGGGGCAGGAATGTTGAGGTTACCGATGCTTTAAAAGACTATATCTCTAAACGCGTGGGCAAGGTGGAAAAGTATTTGGATAACATCCGTGAAGCGCAGGTGACACTTACAGTTGAAAGAGGCTTTCACCGTGTTGAGGTAACAATCCCGGTAAACGGTATAATTTTACGTGGTGAGGAATCCACGCCGGACATGTATGCTTCTGTTGATCTGGTAGTGGAAAAGCTGGAAAAACAGGTTCAAAAACACAAGGGGAGGCTGATCAAGCGGTTCGGCAAAGCTGGCGGAGAAACGCCGGCTCAGGGCGAACGGTTTGCAGATTACGACTACCCCCAGATAGTGCGCACAAAACGCTTTGCCATCAAACCGATGACGGTAGATGAGGCAGTGCTGCAGATGAATCTTCTCGGACACAGCTTTTTTGTATTTTCAAATTCGGATTCGGAACAAGTCAATGTCTTATACAAACGCAAGGATGGAAATTACGGTTTGATTGAACCGGAGTTTTAGAGATCTTGCAGTTCTTGTTTTAAAATGATACAATTGTAACCAGCAAAGGAGGAACCAGGGGGTTCCTCTTCATTTAAGAAGGTGATTTTCTTGCTTAACATACTCAGGAATTTGCTGGATGATAATTCCCGGGAAATTAAGCGGATGCAGAAGATTGTTGATAAGATCAACTCCTACGAAGCTGAGTTACAGGCGCTTCCCGATTCAAAACTTCAAAACAAGACGGCGGAATTCAAGGACCGCCTGGATCAGGGTGAAACCCTGGATGATTTGCTCCCCGAGGCTTTTGCGGTAGTCAGGGAGGTCAGCCGGCGCGTCTTGAATATGCGCCATTTCGACGTGCAGTTGATGGGCGGTATTGTTTTGCACCAGGGGAAAATAGCGGAAATGAAAACCGGTGAAGGAAAAACACTGGTGGCCACCCTGCCTGTTTATCTCAACGCGCTCACCGGGAAGGGCGTGCATGTTATAACCGTCAACGATTACCTGGCCAAGCGGGACAGCGAGTGGATGGGTAAAATCTATAAGTTTTTAGGCCTTTCGGTCGGCCTTGTTGTGCATGGTCTGGATTTTGACGGGCGTAAAAGCGCTTACGCTTCCGATGTCGTTTATGGCACGAATAATGAATTCGGTTTTGATTACCTCAGGGACAACATGTCCACACATCCCGAGCAGATGGTACAGAGGGAACTCAACTATGCCATTGTGGACGAAGTCGACAGCATTCTCATAGATGAGGCCAGGACTCCCTTGATTATTTCGGGCCAGGCCGATAAGCCCACCGATTTGTATTATAATTTTGCCCGGCTGGTGCCGCGCCTGGTCAAAGACAGGGATTACACAGTTGACGAAAAGTCGCGCACCGTTGTTCTTACAGAAGAAGGCGTAACCCTTGCCGAAAAAATACTCAAGGTGGATAACCTCTACGACGATAAGCATACGGAACTGACTCACCATATGCAGCAGGCGCTGAAAGCTCACACGCTGATGAAAAAAGACAGGGACTACGTAATCAAAGACGGTCAGGTAATTATTGTTGACGAGTTTACCGGACGTCTGATGTTCGGCCGCCGGTACAGCGAGGGGCTGCACCAGGCTATTGAAGCCAAGGAAGGAGTCCGGATTGAGCATGAGTCCCAGACTCTTGCCACAATCACCTTCCAGAACTATTTCCGCATGTACGAAAAGCTTGCCGGCATGACCGGCACAGCCGCGACTGAGGAAGAGGAATTCAGAAAGATCTACAAACTCGACGTAATAGTTGTTCCCACACACAAGCCCATGATCCGCCGGGATATGCCGGACGTTATTTATAAAACTGAAAAGGCCAAATTCAAGGCGGTAGTTGACGAGATAACGCGGCGGCACAAAACGGGGCAGCCGGTTCTTGTGGGTACCGTCTCCATTGAAAAATCAGAAATAATCAGCCAGATGCTGAAAAGGTCGGGAGTCCCCCACAATGTCCTCAACGCAAAGTACCACGAAAAAGAGGCTGAAATCGTATCTCAGGCCGGACGTTTGAATACGGTTACCATTGCCACCAATATGGCCGGCCGCGGTACGGATATCCTTTTAGGAGGCAACCCCGATTTCCTGGTTCAAAATGATTTAAAAGGCAAAGATTCCGACGATCCGGATACCCTGGTTAAAGAGTCTGAAAAACTCATGGAAAAATATAAAAAAGACACTCTTGAGGAACATAAAAAGGTAGTCGAACTTGGGGGCCTGCATATTATCGGGACAGAACGCCATGAGAGCAGGCGGATTGACAACCAGTTGCGGGGCCGTACAGGGCGTCAGGGAGATCCGGGCGCAACCCAATTCTATATTTCTTTGGAAGATGACCTGATGCGGATGTTCGGTTCCGACAACATTGCGGGAATCATGGACCGGCTGGGGCTTGAGGAAGATATGCCGATTGAACATAACATTATCAGCCGTTCGATTGAAACAGCCCAGAAGCGGGTTGAAAACCGGAACTTTGAAATGCGCAAGCATGTGCTTGATTACGATGACGTCATGAACCAGCAGCGGGAAGTCATTTATGGACAGCGCAAGCAGGTGCTTACATCCGATGACCTGAAGGAAAACATTCAGGAGATGATTACCGGCGTCATAGACAGACTGGTTACGACATACTGTCCCGAAGGAGTGCACCAGGAAGAGTGGGATCTGCAGGGGCTTTTTAGCCAGGTTGAACAAATTTTCTGCTTAAAGAAAAAGATCAACCAGGAAGATTTTGAAAGTTCCGGGCGGCAGTCGATCAGTGACGACCTGGAGGAAATTGCGCAGAAAGCATACGTGGCCAGGGAAGAAGAACTGGGCGCCGGGATGATGCGTGAACTCGAGCGGGTGCTTATGCTGCGGGTTGTCGATGATAAATGGATGGACCATTTGGACGCAATGGACCAGCTGCGCGAGGGTATCGGTCTGCGCGCATACGGGCAGAAGGACCCCCTCATCGAGTACAAGTTTGAAGGTTACGAAATGTTCCAGGGTATGATCAGCAGTATCCAGGAGGATGTTGTCAGGTATCTTTTCAGGGTTAACATAGTACAGCCGCAAGAGCAGCAGCGTAAGACTGTTGAAAACCGGTACGAGGAAGATGAGCCAAAGCGGCCGGTTAAGCGTGAAAACAGGATCGGGCGAAACGATCCCTGCCCCTGCGGCAGCGGCAAAAAGTACAAGAAATGCTGCGGAAGAGCCGCCAGTTGATTTTTTAAGCAAAGCAAGGTGAGAAATTTTGTTTATGGAACTGGCCCGGGAATTATCCAGCCTGGGCAAGCGAATCGAAGAATTAAGGGGTTCCCTTTGACTTTGGAAAAAGGGAGCAGGAAATAGCGGTTTTAGAGCAAAAAATGCTTGAACCGGGGTTCTGGGACAACCAGGATGAGTCTCAGCAGGTTATGCAGTCCATTTCAGGCATTAAAGAAAGACTGGACTCGATCAGGGCGCTGGAGAACATCTATGAAGATTTAACAGTATTGCTTACTCTCGGTGAAGAGGAAGACGACGCTCAAACGGCGCAGGAACTGGCCGGCGAGCTGAGAAACCTTGACCGTCTTGTCGAGCAGTCTGAGCTGCGTTTTCTTCTAAACGGCCAGTACGACGCCAATAATGCGATCATTTCTTTGCACGCCGGGGCGGGCGGCACAGAGGCGCAGGATTGGGTCCAGATGCTGCTTCGCATGTATACGAGGTGGGCTGAAGAAAAAGGATATACGTGTGAGATGGCAGACCTGCTGCCGGGGGATGAAGCCGGTGTAAAAAGCGCCACCATGATTGTTAGCGGCCGTAACGCATATGGTTATCTGGTTTCCGAGAAGGGTGTCCACCGTCTGGTGCGCATCTCGCCCTTCGACGCCAGCGGCCGGAGACACACGTCCTTTGCTTCGGTAGACGTGCTGCCGGAAGTTGAAGAGGAAACCACTGTCCAAATCAACCCCGGCGATCTCAAGGTTGACACATTCAGGTCCAGCGGGGCCGGGGGGCAGCATATCAACAAGACGGATTCAGCGGTAAGAATAACACATTTGCCTACAGGTATTGTTGTTGTCTGCCAGGGTGAACGTTCCCAGATTTCAAACAGAAATACGGCTTTAAAGCTTCTCAGAGCAAAACTCGCCGATCTTGAGTTAAAGAAGAAGGAAGAAGAACAGGCCGCCCTCCGGGGAGAAAAGACAGAAATTGCCTGGGGAAGCCAGATCAGATCTTACGTTTTTCAGCCATATACTATGGTAAAAGACCACCGTACAGGTGTGGAAATCGGAAATGTAAATGCGGTAATGGACGGAAGAATTGATGAATTTATAGCTTCGTACCTGAAGGACAGAGCCAAAAGAAAGTTATCTTAGAAAGAAAAGACAGGGATAGTATTATATCCGGGGATGATTTCAAATGAAATTCCCAGGGTTAAAGTGGCGGCCGCTTAGCGCAAGCCTGTTTTTCGAGTTTTTAGGAGTAACTTTAGGCGCTTTTCTAATTGCTCTGGGCCTGGATTTGTATCTGGTGCCCAATAAAATCGCCGCCGGCGGAGTAAGCGGTATTTCAACAATATTGCATTACATTATCGGTGTGCCCGTAGGCGCGACTATGCTTATCCTGAACATCCCGCTGTTTGTCATCAGTATCTACCGGCTGGGGTTTGTTTTTGGATTCCGCTCACTTTTTGGCGCCACATTACTGTCTGTCTTTGTAGACACCCTTGCTCCTTACCTTCCGGTAGTGACTCACGATCCATTACTGGCGGCCCTTTTTGGCGGGGCTATCGTCGGCCTTGGCCTGGGCATAGTTTTCAGGCACAGGGGCACAACCGGCGGCACCGACCTTGCTGCAGCCACACTGCAATCATACATTGGAATAAATGTCGGCCAGCTTCTGTTTATGGTAGACGGCCTGGTTGTTTTAATAGCGGGAATAGTCTTTAAATCCTGGGAACTGGCCATGTATGCGCTGCTTTCTATTTTTGTCGCTTCCTGGCTTGTCGATCTTGTTCAGGAAGGTATAAGCTATACAAAGGCATTCTTTATTATCTCCGACAAGCACAGGGAGATAGCGGATCTAATCATGAGCGACTTGAACCGCGGCGTGACAGCGTTAAAAGCGCAGGGGATGTATACGGGTACGGAGAGGGAAATTCTTCTGGCAGTTGTTAACCGGATAGAAATCAGCAGGCTGAAAAACCTTGTTTATGAAATTGACCCGGGCGCTTTTGTCATCCTGGCGGACGTTCATGAAGTGTTTGGAGAAGGGTTTAAAAAGTACAGACCTTTTAAAAAGTTCTTTTAAGGCAGGTGATGTTGGTTATGGATCAAGAAGTAATAGCCCGGTTGGGAAAAAAGGCGAAAGAGATCAGGCGGCACATTATTTCAATGACAGCGGCAGCGGGTTCCGGGCATCCGGGAGGGTCCCTGTCGTCGGCGGATATTGTAACCGCCCTTTATTTTCAAATTATGCGTTTGGATCCCGAAAAGCCTGACTGGCCGGATCGGGACAGGTTTGTTTTATCAAAGGGGCACGGGGCCCCTGTGCTGTACTCGGCTTTGGCTGAACGGGGATTTTTCCAGACCAGTGAACTGCTCACCCTGCGTAAACTGGGCAGCCGCCTCCAGGGTCATCCGGACATGAAGAGCCTGCCGGGAGTTGAAATGTCTACAGGTTCTTTAGGCCAGGGACTGGCAGTGGCAAATGGTATGGCTCTGGCGGGAAGACTTGATCACCGGGATTACAGGGTCTTTGTTTTATTGGGTGACGGCGAAAACCAGGAAGGGATGGTTTGGGAAGCCGCCATGGCATCCGCTCACTATAAATTAGACAAACTTACCGCCTTTCTCGACCACAACGGCCTGCAGATCGACGGGCCGGTGCGTGAAGTTATGTCTGTGGAGCCAGTCGCCGACAAATGGAAGGCTTTCGGCTGGGTTGTTCAGATTATTGACGGGCATGATTTAAGCCAGATTATCAATGCAGTTGAAAAAGCGAAGGAAGTAAAGGGCAGGCCGCAGATGATTATTGCCGAGACAGTTAAAGGCAAGGGCGTGTCTTTCATGGAAAACAACGTGGACTGGCACGGCAAGGCGCCCAACCCGCAGGAAACCGAAAAGGCATTGGCTGAGCTTACCTGAAACTTGCCTGGAATAATAGAAATAAAACCGCTCATAAATTTTGATTGGAATACATATGGAATACATTTAGAATACCTTTGAGGGGGCTCCTTAATGAAAAAAATAGCTACCCGCGAAGCATATGGGGAAGCCTTGGCCGGGCTTGGCGCAGAATACCCGGACATCGTAGTTCTTGATGCTGACCTTTCCAAATCCACCAAAACAATAGATTTTGCAAAAAGATTTCCCAACCGTTTTTTCGATATGGGAGTTGCGGAAGCAAATATGCTTGGAACCGCCGCCGGCCTTGCGGCTTCGGGCAAAATCGCTTTTTGCAGCACCTTTGCCGTTTTTGCCGTAGGGAGGGCCTTTGACCAACTGCGGAACAGCGTTTGCTATACCAGGCTAAATGTAAAAATAGGGGCCAGCCACGCTGGAATCAGCGTAGGGGAGGACGGCGCATCGCATCAATCGGTTGAAGATATTGCCTTAACGAGAGTCTTGCCCAACCTTACCGTAATCGTGCCGGCGGATGCGGCGGAGACCAAAAAAGCCGTCCTGGAAGCGATTAAAATCAAGGGACCGGTATACCTGAGACTGGGAAGGCTGGCTGTACCCCCTCTTCATGAAGATGATTTCATCTTTGAGACCGGTAAGGCTATTACGATGCGGGAAGGTTCATCGGCAACCATTATAGCCGTCGGCCTGATGGTGGCTGAAGCCCTGGCGGCGGCGGACGAACTTGCCGGCGAGGGGCTTGATGTAAGGGTTGTCAACATGCATACGATTAAACCTCTGGATGCGGAGGCTGTGATTAGAGCCGCACAGGAGACAAAAGCTATTGTCACCGCCGAGGAGCACAGCATTATCGGCGGCCTGGGCAGCGCAGTCGCCGAAGTTGTCTGTGAGCATTGTCCTGTCCCGGTGTACCGGGTCGGCATCAAGGACTCTTTCGGAGAATCGGGCTCGCCGGCTGATCTTTTGCAAAAGTTTGGCCTGACATCGCGTCATATAGCTGACGCAGTCCGCAAAATAAAAGGTCTAAAGTAAGTCCAGATCATAACCGGCTTTCAGCGTCGTCGCACGCTGGTACAAATACTTCGCCAGGGCCAGATCCTGAATGGCCAGGCCTGTTGAATCAAAGACGGTTATTTCGTCTTTTGTCTGACGGCCGGGACATTTCTTTGCTATTACATCACCAAGGTTGCCCGCCAGTTCTTCCTGATTGTATTCTCCGGAAGAAATGGCGACATTTATTTCACCGCTGTGCACGGTCTGCTTTAAATCATCCACAAATACCCTCGACCTCTTCAGAATCACTGTTTCCAGTTCCTGTTTGCCGGCCGCGTCCGCCCCAATAGCGTTGATATGCGTGCCGGGTTTGATAAACAGGCTTTCGATAACCGGTTTTCGGGCCGGTGTAAGGGTGCAGAGTATTTCGTTTGAGCAGGTCTCTTCAAGCGACGCCACTTCCACAGGCAGGCTTTTATAGCTCTCCTTCAGCGCTGAAGCCCTGCCCGGGTCGGTATCAAAAACATTGATCCGGTTGAAAGAAAAGGAAGCCGTCAGCACTTCCAGGTGTGTACGCGCCTGGCCGCCGCAGCCGACAATCCCCAGTGTTCTTGCATCTGGATTGGCCAGATATTTAATTGCCACAGCGCTGGCCGCCGCCGTCCGGTAACCGGTCAACAAGGTTGCTTCCATAACGGCTAAAGGCTTGCCTGTGGCAGGGTCGTTGTAAAAAAGCATGCCCATTACTGTGGGAAGGTTGTTGGCGGAAGGATTAAGCGGGTATACACAAACCCACTTCAGGCCTGCGGCGCCTCTGAAATAGGCCGGCATTGCCCGGAAATCACCGTTGTGCTGTGGAATGTCCAGGTAAATTTTGGGGGGCATGGAGGCTTCTCCTATGGCATATGCATAGAAAGCTTCTTCAATAACTGCAGGCAGTTTATCAAATTCAATCAGACGCTCCACTTCTTTTCGGGAAAGAATAAGCACGATTCGACCACCCCTTTATTAATCCTTAATGAATAGTTCAACCTGTGCGGTTGTATTCCTGCCGGCGCAGGGCTCTTTAATTAAGTGTAAAATTCTGTTATAATTAATTTATGAATGAAAAAATAGTTTCGGTAAACAGAAAAGCTCGCCATGAATACCACCTGCTTGATACTTTTGAAACCGGCATTGTGCTGACCGGTACGGAGGTCAAGTCAATACGCGCGGGCAACGTGAGCATGCAGGACAGCTATGCCATAGTTGAAAACGCTGAGCTTTTCTTGTATAATTTACATATAAGCACTTTCGAAAAAGGGAACCGTTTCAATCATGAGCCAAAGCGGATCAGAAAGCTTTTGGCGCATAAAAGTGAGGTCATGCGGCTTTTGGGATATACTCGTGAGAAAGGCCTGACACTCATACCGCTGAGGATTTATTTCAACGAGCGGGGGCGCGTCAAGGTGGAGCTTGCCGTGGCACGGGGCAAGAAAACCTACGATAAGCGGGAGGACATAGCCAAAAGAGACGCCAAAAGGGAAATGGAACGCACTTTAAAGGACAGGAATTATAAAAATTAATTATATGGGGGCGAAATGGGTTCGACGGGGGAAGTAGGGACAGAAGAAGCGAGCCGGGGTTCCATCAGCCCG
>DIEU01000010.1:0-6590 GCA_002418775.1 Firmicutes bacterium UBA5766 | reverse complement strand
GGTCATTAAAACGGGCTGGCTTGAGCTCAATTCTCGGAGAGCTTAAGCGAGAGACATCGAGATAGCGACGAAGGAGCCCGGCTGTGGGCGCCCTAGGAGCGAAACAACAAAGCGCAGCCTGCGCTCGGAGAAGCTTCTGTAACTGTTCTTTCGGACGGGGGTTCAACTCCCCCCGCCTCCACCNNAAAAATCCACGCAAAAAGCGTGGATTTTTCAGTGAGCTTGCAATACTGGGATTGTTGGCGATTTTGAGGTTAAATTAAGCATCGTTCAAGACGGTGCTTTTTGTTTTCTGCACCCTTTCGTTAAAAGATGCACCCCCCCTGAAGGGCAAAACATACCTTTCGTTAAAAAGTATAGGAATCGTTAAAAGGTTTGGGGTTAGGTCGGAATCGCCGTCAACATGCAGCCACCCGGCAAGATGACGTATAGAGCAGTTCCCCAAAGCCGGGTAATATTATCCCTCCAACTGATAAATTAGAGTTTGCATTGCCAGATCGATCACATAATCCAAGTCCACGTTTTCATCCGCTTTAAGAAGCACATCATTATTGGCGAAGTTGCCTATGCCGGTATAATTTTTGCACAATCCTTTTTCGTCCTTGATTTTGTCAAAGGGAATATTAAATGCAATCGTCAACTCATTTTTGGAAGGGCGGATATTAACAAAATTTGTTTCACTCTTGTAGGCAATGTACTGCTGCTTGTATTCTTTGACAATATCAACATCAATAGTTAGCAACTTTCGGTCCAGTTTGTCGTGTATTTTAGCTATTGTAGGCGACATCGGCGGGTAGTGGGCCATGGAAGTATAAGCAGGTTCAGTTTTCCCCTTATCGGCATATTCATCAAGCTCCGCCTGGGTTACTGCCGGGTATGGCCATATTTTAACCGCCATCTCTGCTAGTATGCCAGCCCGTTTGATTATCTCGTCTTTGTCCCACTTGGGTAAATCGCCCAGTGTGTCATTCAAGCGCAGGTGACTTGACTTGAACCCCCCTTCGATTGTCTGTTTGACCTTAAACGGCTTGTCGCTCATTTCGCTGTTGTAGCCGGTTAGAGTTAGATTACCGATGGTGTGCAGATAGGTCTTTTGAATCTCTTTCCAGTCAGGGCCTAACATGTCCTGCCATTCCCGGCTGAGATTTGGATTCTGCGGCATGATATGCTCTACAGTATATCCGTTGCCGGTTATACTGATTGGCTCTTTATGGTTTTGGTTTTCCAACGATTCAAGGATATAATTCCTGATACGCGCCTTATAAATTTCCTTGGTAACAAATTTGGCCTTGAATTCCTCATCAGTTGGAAAGACCCGGTATGAATCCTTGAGTACATACTCGGCCAGGACACTGCTGACATACTTGACCTTTTTGATTTTGGGATAGAAGGTTGCGAACGTCTTATTCAGTTTAAATGCTTCATACACCTCGCCGATTTTACAGATACGTCCCGTGCTGCTCTGGCTGGTTAAAAAATCCCGGATGAAGAAATCAAAGTAATCAGTGTAGCCCTGCTGGCCAAACCCCTGTTCCATGGGGCGCCAGTAGGTTGTATAAAGCTTGTTTTGTATTTCGGGTGTTTGCCCCATCAGGATGTAATTGCGAATAAGGTCGGCCTGAGACAAATCTTTACCCGTGGAATTCATGCTTTCGAATATCAACTGCGGATTGTCCTGGGTTTTATCCAGAGCGACCGAAACCAGCATGAGACGACTGATGCCTTCGTATATCGTCTCTATGCTTTCGCCGCTCTGCTCAATAATATCCGAAAACAGCATATAATTTTTTAACATCTGCTCAGATGGATTATGGAGTGTTTTTTCCGTCCCTTCCAGGATACGGACAAATGTTTCTTTGTCTTGTTCAGTCAACAGGATTTTATATTTGTCATTCCCGACTTCCTCGCTGTTCAACAGAAAATAGTTCCTGATTTTATTGGGGTTGATATGATTTTCAAGTTTGTTTTTCTCAATATAGCGGGTCAATGCGCAAAGGAGCAAAGACAGGGTCGTGAGTCGCTGCTGCCCGTCAATAAGCAAGAATTGCTGCGGCTTGCCAATGGGCGTTCCCAGGTCAATATAGACGACCGAGCCGATAAAATGCACCATGCCTTCTTTATTGAGGGTGATTTGAATAATATCCTTCCACAGCTGGTTACACTCTTTGGCCGTCCAGCTATAGGTGCGCTGGTATATAGGTACCATAAACTGTATAGCGCCGTTCATAAGTTTTTGCAGACTGGTTTCCCCGGCTTTCAAGGATTACCCCCCAAAAAAAAAACAACCGCATGTACAGTATTATTCTTCCACAAACTGACATTATCCTTCTTCAGGATGCATTAATGTCTGCATTTTAGTGGGCGATTCGCAGCCTTAATTCGTTTAGTGGAGCAGCCTGTTCTGGATGTTTTGATGTGGGTTTTTGCACCAGAATCATAAGATATATTTGGCATATGGCAGCAATTTGAACCGAGAGCAGATGGCCTACCGCTGTCCCGACGCCAAGGTGCTGGGAAGCGCCAGGTTAAACGGCTATCAGTTGCTATTCAGGGGAGGCAAGGCCGGCTCGGTGGCTATGATAGAAAAACGCAAGGGCGGCAGCGTTCCGGTACTGCTCTGGGAGATTACCGCCCGCGATGAGGAAGCGCTGGACCGCTATGAGGGATACCCGGCACTGTACCGCAAGGAAACGGTCAAGGTGCGTTTGGGCGGCCAATGGGTACCGGCGATGGTATACATCATGAACGAAGGCAGGCCGCTGGGTATTCCCAGCCGTTATTACTACGACATTATTTGGCGGGGCTATGCGGAGGCGGGACTTGAAACCGCAGCCTTAAGCAAGGCGGTACAGGAATCGGCGGTGGGAGCGTGAGCAAAGAACCGCTTTTGACCGATAAAATCATCGAGCAGATATTAACCATTCGGGACAGCGGGGTAACCAATATGTTTGATGTAAAACGCGTCCAGCGTGAAGCGCGCCGCAAAGGTTACTATGAATTGGTCGTTTTCCTCGAGGAACATCATAAAGAATACGCAAAATTTATTCTGACCGGGGAAAGCGAGTAAACCGGTAAGACAACAGAATCCGTTTGCCATATATGAAGGGACTTCAGCGATAAGGTTCCTTTTTTACTGTCCAATTTAAAGCCCAACGGCTGCCGGCAGTTTAATACCGCTTATGTTGAAATACCGAAGAAACAGGGCAAATCGGAGCTGGCCGCGGCGGTTGCCCTACTTCTGACCTGCGGAGACTTTGAGCATGGGGGCGAAGTCTATGGCTGCGCGTCCGACCGTCAGCAGGCCTCCATCGTATTTGATGTGGCGGTGGATATGGTGGAGCAGTGCCCGGCATTAAAAAGCAGGATCAAGCCGGTGCTTTCCCAAAAGCGGCTGGTATATAAGCCCCTGGGGAGCTTCTATCAAGTGCTTTCCGCGGAAGCGTACACCAAGCATGGGCTTAACGTGCATGGGGTGGTCTTTGATGAGCTGCATGCCCAGTCCAACAGAAACCTTTACGATGTCATGCTCCATGGCTCCGGCGATGCCCGGAAGCAGCCGCTGTTCTTTCTGATTACCACAGCGGGAACCGATCGTAATTCGATCTGCTGGGAGGTGCATCAGAAGGCGGAGGATATCCTTCAAGGCAGAAAGGTGGATCCTACCTTTTATCCCGTAATATATGGCGCGGCGGAGGATGAGGACTGGGCCAGCGAAAAGGTGTGGAAAAGGCCAACCCAAGCTTAGGGATTACAGTGAATATTGAGAAGCTGCGCGTTGCCTGTGAGAACGCCAAACATAACCCGGCCGAAGAAAACCTGTTTAGGCAGCTTCGGCTTAACCAATGGGTTAAACAAAGTGTGCGCTGGATGCCCATGGAGAAGTGGGACAGGTGCGCTTTACCGGTCAATGCGGAAAGTTTGCGCGGGAGAACCTGTTACGGCGGGCTTGACCTGTCCAGCACTACCGACATCACAGCTTTTGTGCTGGTATTTCCGCCGATGGATGATGGCGATAAATATTGCATACTTCCTTTCTTCTGGATACCGGAGGATAACCTTGACCTGCGGGTGCGACGGGATCATGTCCCTTATGATATCTGGAAACAGCAAGGATATCTGCAAACAACTGAGGGCAACGTGGTGCATTATGGCTTTATCGAAGCCTTCATCGAGGAGCTTGGCGCCAAATACAACATCAGAGAAATTGCCTTCGACCGCTGGGGGGCGATACAGATGACCCAGAACCTGGAAGGGCTCGGCTTTATAGTGGTGCCTTTCGGGCAAGGTTTCAAGGATATGTCCCCCCCTACCAAGGAACTGATGAAACTGACCCTGGAAGAAAAGATTGCCCATGGCGGGCATCCGGTGCTGCGCTGGATGATGGATAATATATTTATCCGCACTGACCCGGCTGGAAATATCAAACCGGACAAGGAGAAAAGCACCGAGCGGGTTGACGGTGCGGTAGCGACGATTATGGCGCTGGACAGGGCGCTTAGAAATCAAGGGAATACGGGTGCTTCTGTCTATGATGAGCGGGGAACCTTGATAATCTAGGAACCTTGAAAGTTTAGCATAATTATGATAGTATTGTGCTAAACTTATTCGGGGGTGTTATTTTATGCCGCAGATTAGACCGGTATCCACTTGAGGAATAAATTCGCAGATATTTCAAGGATTGTTCATGAAACTTCTGAGCCTATTTTTTTAACCAAAAATGGGTATGGAGATATGGTTGTCATGAGTTTTCAAGCCTATGAAAAGCTTCAATTCGAGAGTGAGATATATTTCAAGCTGAAAGAGGCGGAGCTGCAAGCAAAACAAACTAAACAACGATTTTCCCATAAGGAAGTATTTGACAGCATACGGCAGGCCATGCAGCAAAAGGCGGACGGCGATAATGTATGAGATTGTTTACCTTCCGATAGCCAAACAGGATATAACAGACATTATTTTGTATATATCCGACCAGTTGAATGCGCCAAAGGCCGCGATGGATTTGTTGAATGCGTTTGATCATTCGATTTCCCTATTAAGTGAGTTTCCATACGCTCATAAGATTTACCGTCCGTTGAGGGCTTTGGAGGAAGAGTATCACATGTTGCCAGTAAAAAACTACGCGGTTTTCTATATTGTTCGAGAGCAGGAGAAAGTTGTTGAAATCCATCGGGTAATTTAAGCGTATAGGAATTTTCTTTTTTCCGCCTTCCAGATATGGAATAAAACTGAATATGAGAAAGCCGGGAAGGCAAGCAAAGAACGTCCCTGCTTATGGGCCAACCTCGACGGTATACTATTTTGTGCTATCGATATTATTATGGTAAAGGGAGGCGCAGAATATGGCTGAAGTAGTAGTATCCAGTAAGTACCAGATTGTTATTCCCGCTGAGGTCCGCAAGTCTTTGAGTATTAAGAAAGGCCAGAAGCTGCAGCTTATAGTAGAAAACGGTGTCATCAGGCTGATTCCAAGCAAGCCTCTTTCTGAAATGCGCGGGTTTTTCCGCGGGATGGATATAAGCATAGAGCGGGATGAGGAGGAACCGTTTTGATTTTTTACCGGCGGCGTTGGTAAGTAGCTTGCTATTAAAGACACCGTGCTCCACGCGCCAGTTGTTACTGAATGTTTTCTTTTTTAAATACTGTTATTTTCTTATACGGATAATGGATGGAGTAATTACCGTAAAGACTCTCCGAATCTCCGAAGAATGTTTCTGAATAACCCTGCTTACTATTTCTCCTTTTAGTTTTGGCGATAACCCCTTTAACCTGACCAAAATAATTCCTTGGGAATAGAGGCCTTGTCTGAAGATCAGTTCGCCGAAATCTTTATCTGCTGTTAATAAAACGGCATTTTCCTTGTTGGCCCGCTTTAAAACTTCATTATCCTGAATACCCGGCTCCATTTCAGCAACATATAACACAAAATGGCCATCTTTTCTGAGGTTTTCTACTATTGGCAAATCAATACTTTCATCAGCAAAGAATTTCATTGGAGGCTTTCCCTGAGGGGGTAAATAACATCGGCCCTTAAAGCCTGAGCAGCAAAATCCAGCGCTGCATAAATAGCCTCGCGGGTTAAATGCGGGTGCGCTTCTAATATTTGCTCAACAGTTTCACCTGCGGCAAGCTTTTCCAAAATCAATTCAACAGTAATTCTCGTGCCGGTAATAACAGGTTTTCCCATCATAATGGAGGGGTCGGATTGGATTAAATTATTTTTCATTTTCCTCAATACCTCTATCCTTCATTGAACGGATTTTATTAAATATTAACATTGATTACAGAATAAAACAACATAAGAGAAGCTACTAAAAATCCGTGTTTTGTGCCGGCAGCAGTATGACTCTCTTTGAGCATCAGCGTTGCAAAGACGTCATCAAAGCTGCATCGCATCTTAAGCCCGGTTTCACGCCCATTTGCTACTATTTATTGTTATTATAGGTACTTAGTCAAGCTGTTTGCTATTGAAAGAGCCGTGCTTCATAAAACGGTAATGAAACGGGTTTAAGTATTTTGAAGAAGATATTTTTCACAGGGAAATAAAAAATCCGGGTCCTTTAAAGGGCCCGGATTTTTTTAACTCAAGTTTA
>DIEU01000009.1 GCA_002418775.1 Firmicutes bacterium UBA5766 | reverse complement strand
TTTTTGATATTACCGAGAGGAAAACGATGGAAGAGCAGTTGAAATACCTCAGCCTGCATGACCCCCTCACAGGTCTTTATAACCGCGCCTACTTCGAAGAAGAAATGCGGCGCCTTGGCAGCGGACGGTTTTCCCCTGTCGGCATAATTATATGTGATGTAGACGGCCTCAAGTTAATCAACGATTCGGTTGGACATGACAAGGGCGATGCTTTGCTTATCGCTGCCGCTAATGTAATTGGGAAAGCGTTTCGAACAAATGACATGGTAGCCAGAATAGGGGGCGATGAATTTGCAATTCTTATTCCTAACGGTAATATAACCGCAGTGGAAAAAACATGCCAAAGGATGAAGGAACAGATTAATATTTATAACGGGACTAATCCGGAGTTTGCTCTAAAAATGTCAATCGGTTACGCTGTAAGCAGTGATCCGGTAATCAATATGGAAGAACTTTTTAAAGAAGCTGATAATAGCATGTACCGGGAAAAAATTCTCCACAGGCAGGAGATATACAGTACTGTGGTTCAGGACATGACGAAGGCGCTTGATACGAAAGATTTTATAAAAGAAGGACATGCGGATCGCATACAAGAACTTGTTGTCCGGCTTGCCGAAGTCGCCGGCTTGCCGGAAAAGCGTTACGTTAAGGATTTGAATCTTTTCGCCAGGTATCACGATGTTGGGAAAGTGGCAATTCCTGAATATATTCTATTTAAAAGAGAACCCCTTACAAACATGGAAATGGCCGCTATCCGTCAGCATTGCGATATCGGTTTCCGTATAGCCCAGTCCGCGCCTGAACTTCTGCCGATTGCCGACTGGATTCTTAAACATCACGAATGGTGGAACGGAAAGGGATACCCGCTGGGGCTAAAGGGGGAAGAAATACCCCTGGAATGCCGCATCATGAGCATAGTTGACGCTTATGACGCAATGACACACGATCGCCCCTACCGTAAAGCAATGAGCAGTGAAGAAGCCGTTAAAGAATTGGAAAGGCTGGCGGGAAGTCAATTTGATCCCGAACTTGTACAATTGTTTGTCCAAATAATAATGAAAGAAGAAAACTCATAAAAAACATCTATATATTTTGAAATGAAATTTTTACCTCTTTTAGGTATCATAAAGGCAACAGCCCTGGCTGTTGCCTTTATTTAAAATAAATCCCTTTTTTCCGTAAAAACCATAACAGCGCTTCAAAATGCGGTGCGATACAAAAATTAATCTTTCCTGATCTGATCGAAGTAATAAAAAGATTGCGTTTTTGAGTAAAACAAAATATAAAAAAGTTTTATATTTGTATATATTTTAGAATAAGAAAGTGTTTATATTTTTAAATCCATGGGTATAATTATTTAATAAGGAAACTAAAAAAGGGGGGTGTATTAATGTCTTTTGAGGTATACAGACCCAGAGAAAGAGAAAAAAAAGAGAAAACGGCAACTGTTTCTTTCTCGAAGAACTCCATCGTGCTGAATAAGGTTGCCAGAGAGAAACTCAATGCTTCCGAGGTCGAATTAGCTTTTGATAACGATTCGAAAACAGTCCGCATCAAAGAAGTCCGTAATGGGGACATGCCCAGGATGGCTATTAAGAAGACAAAAATATACGGCAAGGGGTTTTTTAAGTTTTTCGATATTAAACCTAAAGGAAAATGTGAGGCAAAATTTGAAAACGCTGACAAATCTCTTTATGTGTACATCGGCAACATCCTGCATTAAGCTGTATAATAACGGCAGCTATTCAGTAATAATAGTTCTTCAGTGAATCCGGCAGGTAAATACAGTATTGGCGTCGTTTTTCTTTCGATTCTTAAACGCCGTTATTTATTATATCTTGCTTGGATACGGACTAAAGCCTGGTTTTAACGTCAGTTTTGTATCTTTAGTTAGATTGCCTTTTCTTCGTTGCTGAGAACGCAATTTATTACACTTATCAGATATATTTTTTTTCAAATGGGTGATATACCCATTTTTTTTGCATTTATGGCCGGAAAAATATAATTCTTTTGACTTTCTGGGGTCCTATTCTTCTTGAAACATTGGCGTGCTCAAGTATCGCTCCCCGGTATCGGGAAGGATGGCTACGATAAGCTTGCCCTGATTTTCATCCCGGCGGGCTGCCTCCAGGGCTGCAAAAGCTGCCGCTCCCGAGGATATTCCGACCAGCAGTCCTTCTTCCCTGGCCAGACGGCGTCCTGTTTCAAAGGCATCCTGGTTGCTTACCCTGATAATTTCATCCACCAGCGTCAAGTCTAACACACCGGGAATAAACCCGGCGCCAATTCCCTGGATTTTGTGTGGTCCCGGCTGCCCACCGGATAGAACCGGCGAATCGGAAGGCTCGACTGCAATTACCTTAAATTGTGGTTTGCGGGGCTTAATTACCTGGGCGATTCCGGTAATGGCGCCGCCTGTTCCCACACCACCGACAACAATGTCTACCCGTCCGCCGGTGTCTTCCCAGATCTCTTCCGCTGTTGTCAGCCGGTGGATCTCGGGATTGGACGGGTTCTCAAACTGCTGTGGAACGAACGAATTGGATATTTCCCTGGCCAGTTCCTCAGCTTTCTGTATCGCCCCCTTCATTCCCTGAGTTCCCGGTGTGAGCACAAGTTCGGCTCCGTATGCTTTTAACAGGTTCCGGCGCTCGACGCTCATAGTATTAGGCATGGTCAGAATCAGGCGGTAGCCGCGGCTGGCGGCGACAAAAGCCAGAGCTATCCCTGTGTTGCCGCTGGTAGGCTCGATAATAACTGAGCCGGGATGCAGCAATCCCTGTTCCTCAGCCCGGCGGATCATGTTAAATCCAATACGGTCCTTCACGCTTCCGGCCGGATTAAAGGATTCCAGCTTGCCCACCAAATCAGCTTTGGCTCCTGCCGATATCCGGCTGAGCCGCAGCAGCGGTGTTTTGCCGATTAATTCGGTGAGACTGTTTGCTATTTTTGGCATCTTTCCACTCCTTTTTATTTTACCGCTGTTTTTGAAAAGATTACCCTGAGTTGCCCGTAAAGTTCTTAACTGATTTGCAGGTTCGCCTTCGATAACATATCCAGATCTTTTTCCATCTCTTCGCCGGGCAGTGTTAGGTAACCCCCGACCATCATGCCGTTGAGCGACGTGCTTAAAGCAACAGTTTGCTGGTCTTTGAGGGCGGTTTCCCTGCCGCTGCACAAACGGAAAGTAGCCTGGGGGTGAATTAAACGGAAGATTGCGGCTGTTTTTAGAATTTCTTCCGGCTGCAGGCGTTCCTGATTTTCCAGGGGTGTGCCGGGAATGGGATTTAAAATGTTTATTGGAATAGATTTTACATCCAATTCCCTCAGTTCAAGAACCATTTCCAATCTGTCCGTCATGGTTTCGCCCATTCCTATTATTCCGCCGGAACATATCTCCAACCCGGCCGATCTGGCTACCCGGATAGTTGCTATTCTGTCATCAAATGAATGAGTGGTGCAAATATTTTTAAAATAATTACGACCTGTTTCCAGGTTGTGATGATAAGTTGTTATGCCTGCTTCTTTTAACTGCCGGGCTTTTTCTTCATTGAGCATACCCAGGGAAGCGTGAAGTTCAAGACCGGTTCGTTCCCGCAAAATCCTGTAGATTTCAAGGATTTTATTGAAATCTTTTCCGGTAACATCCCTGCCGCTGGTAACCAGGGAGAAATGTCTTACCCCGGCTGCTTCCATTTGAAACGCCTTTTCCAGTGCCTTTTCAGGACCGATCAGCGGATATCTCTCAATACCGGTATTGTGATGTGATGACTGGGCGCAAAAGATACAGTCCTCCCCGCACAGGCCGGAGCGTGCATTAATTATCGAACAAAGGCTAACCTCTTTTTTCCAGAAATACTCCCTGATTTCCTTTGACATTTCCAGTAATTTATCTAATTTTTCTAAAGGCCATTCAGTAAGCTGTATAGCCTCTTGACCTGATAACCCTATTCCTGAAATAACTTTCCCCTTTGCCTCTTTCCATGAAAATCCCATCTTTAAACCTCCTGTGTCAATCTGTTAACCTTTATAAGTAGGTTAGTTGACAAATAATAATGTACCACCAAGGAAAATAAAGTTCAATAACAATTAAGAACCTGGCAAATATCTTACGCTGGCATCTTGACAAGGACAGCGGCTTTATTTATTGTATATATTGTAGATTATTTCACTCAACATTGCGACAGGGAGGCGGAGTATGAAAATCTCCACGAGAGCCCGTTACGGGATCAGGGTGCTTTTAGATCTGGCCTTAAACGACGATAAGGAACGTATTTTGTTAAAAGATATTGCTCAAAGGCAAGAAATTTCTCTTCCCTATCTGGAGCACCTGATTACTCCTTTAATAACTAAAGGGATAGTCAGGAGCACACGGGGATCCCGTGGGGGTATTTCATTGCGGAGACGCCCTGAGGAGATCCGGCTTAATGAGGTAGTTGAAATACTTGAAGGGTCTATAGCGCCCGTGGAGTGTGTGGACGATCCTAATATTTGTCCGCGTTCGGAATTTTGTGCAACCAGGGACCTTTGGGATGGAATGAAGAGAGCGATGAATGAAATTTTAGATATTACCCTGCAGGATCTTGTTGAAAAGCAGAAGCAAAGGTAATTGGCATAAATTTGAGCTGAATCCGGCGCCTTAAACCATAATAGACGATAAGATAGAATAGCCCTTCTTGTTTTATTAATGCTTCTATTTGGATGGGCTAATCAGCATCAGGGTGAGATGAGGTGTTTATCTTGTTCGGTATAATAAAAGAGGATATAAAAGCTGTTTTTACAAACGATCCTGCTGCAAGAACTATTCTGGAAGTTATTTTCTGCTATCCCGGTCTTCATGCGATTTGGCTGTACCGGGCGGCCAATTTTCTTTGGCGGAATAATTTCAGGTTTTTAGCCCGTTTCTTGTCACACTTGAGCCGTTTTTTAACCGGTATAGAAATTCACCCGGGCGCTAAAATAGGCCGGCGGTTCTTTATTGATCACGGGATGGGGGTTGTTATCGGGGAAACTTCGGAAATAGGCGATGATGTGTTGATTTACAAAGGGGTTGTACTTGGAGGAACAACTTTGGAAAAAGGAAAACGGCATCCTACAATCGGCAGTTGCGTTGTACTGGGGACCGGTTCAACTGTGCTCGGCCCGATAACTGTCGGTGACGGAGCCCAGATTGGCGCCGGGTCGGTGGTGATCAAGCCGGTGCCTTCCGGCGCCACGGTGGTTGGCATCCCGGGAAGGGTAGTCGAAATTAACGGGCGTAAGCCGGTATTCGATCTTGAACATGGAAAACTGCCTGATCCGGTTTCGGAAGCAATCAACCTTCTTTCCGAGAGGCAGAACAGGATTGAGGAATACCTTGGAAACCTGGGTGAGGCTACAGGAGTATATTTCTTGAAAGACAGTCCGCCCCGGAGTAAAAATAAAAATGAACCGGAATAGACAACCATGCTGCTAGTGCAGCGCCATCAGAAGGATGAAAATGGCAAAAGGGAGGGCAATGCCTTAAGTGCGATTTTGAGCCTTCATTCAAAGAACGAGTGAACCCGAGGATAAGCGAGGTTACTGTTTGAGACGCATAGCGCCGAGTTTAACCGGGCCCGAGGATGAACGAGTTCGTACAAGTATAAGAGGCGAACTGAGCACATAGGCAGTTGACCTCCCTTATGTACAACAATTTTCAGGATAGACAGAATGGAGCTGACAAAATTGATTTTCCTAGAAGGTTTTTGTCTTTTAAAAAGGAAATACTTAGATAAAAGGAATTTCGTTTGTGCTTATGTTGGACAACCTAAATAACAAAGAGATGAAATTATGCAAGGGAAAGGTGAAGAATGATGTAGCAGCGGCAGAAAAAATGCAGCTGCTAAAAGGTCTTCTTGACAGTTTGGGAAACGTTGTTTTAGCATATTCAGGAGGTGTTGACAGTAGTTTTTTGCTTTATGTGGCCAACGAAGTACTTGGAGAAAAAGTACTTGCTGTAACGGCCAAAGCGCCGACCTTTCCGGAGAGCGAGTATATATTTGCTGAAGAATTCACGAGGGGTTTAAGGTCAAAGTTTCTTGCCATCGAAGTAGATCAGCTTTCCCAGCCGGAACTTGCCAACAACCCGCCTGACAGGTGCTATTATTGCAAGCGGCAGCTTTTTGACATTTTAAAAAAAATAGCCGTAGAGAATAATGCCGGATGGGTAATTGACGGATCAAATCTGGATGATGAAAAAGATTACCGTCCCGGAAGCAGAGCTTTAAAAGAACTGGGCATAAGGAGCCCTCTTTTGGAGGCTGGTTTTACAAAAGAAGAAATCAGGAAATACGCAAAAGAGTCGGGACTTTCCTTTTGGAATAAACCTTCCTCTGCCTGCCTTGCTTCAAGGATTCCTTACGGCGTCCCGCTAACAAAGAAAACATTGGATATTATCGATCAGGCGGAGGAATTGCTGCATACCCTTGGTTTCAGTCAGGTCAGAGTAAGGCATCATGGTGAAATTGCACGGATTGAAATCCAGATCTCCGAGATAGAAAAACTGATTTCTTGCCGTGAGAAGGTTCTTACAGGGTTCAAAGCGTTCGGATATACGTATATCGTTCTTGATCTTGAAGGCTACCGTATGGGAAGCTTAAATTTGACGCTTTTTTCACAGCAAAAAGCGTAATTTGCGTGAAATGGTATCAAAAGTGAGAAAATAAATCTATAAACTCCCAAATAAAGGGAGGATAAAGCCTCAAGTGCGATTTTGATTTTGCGAACATGAGCACGTAGGCAGTTAAGCCTTCCTAATGCACTTCATTTTAGGATAAAAGAAGTTTTTTTGCTTAAAAAGGAGGTTTTACAAGATGCGTCGAGTTTATTTTGATCACAGCGCTACAACACCGGTCAATCCCCTTGTTACCGAAGAAATGAACAGGTTTTTGACGGGTGAAAATTTTGGCAATCCAACCAGCCAGCACTATTTTGGAGTAATTGCCCGCAGGGCTGTCGAAGAAGCGCGGGAAAAAGTTGCCGGGGCTATGTCCGCCGATTCCAACGAAATAATATTTACCAGCGGAGGGACAGAATCGGAAAACATGGCTATTCAGGGAGTTACCCAAACCAACCGGGACAGGGGCAACCATATTATTACCAGCGCGGTGGAACACCACGCCGTATTGAATACAGTCAAAGCTTTGGGAAAACAAGGTTTTACAATCACAATTCTGCCCGTCGATCATTACGGCATGGTCGATGTTGATCAGTTAGCCGAATCCATAACGGATAAAACTATCCTGATCACGATAATGCACGCCAACAACGAGATCGGAACGATCATGCCCATCAGGGAGATAGGCAAGCTTGCCAAACAAAAGGGAATTGTCTTTCATACAGACGCGGTTCAAAGCTTCGGCAAAGTTCCTTTTACGGTAGATGAGCTGGGTGTTGATTTATTGTCAATCTCCGGGCACAAACTATACGGGCCCAAGGGTATCGGCGCTCTTTACATAAGAAGAGGAACACGCCTGAGGCAGACGTTGTTTCACGGCGGCGCGCAGGAAAAGCTTCGCCGGGCGGGTACGGAAAACGTGCCCGGCATTGTCGGTTTGGGAAAAGCAGCCGAACTGGCCGCTAACAATATGGAGCAGGAGAATAAAAAAATGACGGACCTGCGTGATAAACTGATCGACGGGGTCATGAGCAGTTTTAAGAAAGTAAGGTTAACCGGTCATCCGTCAAGTCGCCTGCCCAACCACGTCAGTTTCTGCTTTGAATATATCGAAGGCGAGTCGATGCTGCTCAGCCTGGACATGAAAGGCATAGCCGCGTCAAGCGGTTCCGCCTGTACGTCGGGTTCCCTCGAACCTTCGCATGTTTTACTGGCCATGGGAATACCGCATGAAGTAGCTCACGGTTCTTTGCGTCTTACTCTGGGCAGCGGCAATACTGAAGAAGATGTGGATTATTTCCTGGAAACGATAGGTCCGATTGTGGAAAGGCTGAGATCTATATCGCCGTTCAGCGAGGAAAAAGACTTTGTTACCGGCGCCGGCTGCGCCGAATGCCGGATAAACCAGTCTTGTAATCGTTAGTAGTATTTTTAAGGGGGAAGTGACCAGTATGTATTCGGAAAAAGTTATGGAGCATTTTACCAACCCCCGCAACGTAGGGGAGATAGAAGATGCTTCAGGTATAGGCAATGTAGGCAATCCTGTATGTGGAGATATTATGAAAGTTTTTATAAAAGTTGAAAACAATGTTATTGTAGATATAAAATTTAAAACCTTCGGCTGCGGGGCAGCCATCGCTACCAGCAGCATGGTCACGGAAATGGCCAAGGGGAAAACGATTGAAGAAGCCTTGAAGATAAGCAGGAAAGATGTTGCAGAAGCGTTGGACGGCCTTCCGCCGCAAAAAATGCACTGTTCGAACCTTGCTGCAGACGCGCTGCATGACGCTATCCAGGACTATAAAAACAAGTCAGCTTAGAGTCTATACAGGGGGATAGGTGTTATTTAGTTGAAAGTTCTTGTCGCGATGAGCGGCGGTGTGGACAGTTCAGTTGCCGCCGCCCTTTTAGTTGATCAGGGTTATGACGTTACGGGAGTAACCATGCGGCTTGCCGATTGGCCTTTATCAGAGGATAGGGGACCTCTGGGCTGCTGCTCTCCGGAGACTATTGAAGACGCCCGCTCGGTAGCCGGTATGCTTGGAATCCCGCATTATGTGATGAATTTTGAAAAGACGTTTAAGGAAAAAGTTATCGATTATTTCTGCCGCGAATATCTAAACGGCAGGACACCCAATCCCTGCATCGCCTGCAACAGGCATATCAAATTTGATCTCCTGCTCAAAAATGCGCTTTCGCTAGGTTTTAACTATCTGGCAACAGGCCATTATGCCCGTCTTGAGTACGACAGTTCTGGCAATCGCTATATACTCAGCCGGGCTGTCGACAAAAAAAAGGATCAATCGTACGTGTTATACTGCATCAAGCAGGAGCAGGCAGGTCATCTGCTGCTTCCCTTGGGGTGTCTGACAAAGGAAGAAGTGCAAAAAATCGCCCTGGCAAAAAAATTGTCGGTTGCGCAAAAAGCTGAAAGCCAGGAAATTTGTTTTGTTGCCAGTGACTACCGCGATTTTTTAAAGGAGGAAGCGGGTAAGTTAATCGAGCCGGGACCGTTTCTTGATCTGCAGGGCAGGGAGATTGGACGGCACAAGGGCATTGCCTGCTACACAATCGGCCAGCGCCGCGGCCTCGGTCTGCCGATGGGCCAAAGAATTTACGTGGTGGATATCGATCCTGAACACAATGCCGTTGTTCTTGGTCCCCCGGAGACGCTGTTATCCAACCGTTTTACAACCATGGAGAATAATTTTGTTTCCATTGACCAACCGGAGGTACCGATGGCGGTTCAGGTTCAAATCAGATATAAGGCGCAGGGTTCGCCTGCTTTGATGTCTCCTTTGCATAATGGTGCGATAGCAATCCGTTTTGACAAACCCCAGCGATCGGTCACGCCGGGTCAGGCAGCCGTTTTTTATCTGGGAGATACACTTCTGGGGGGAGGGATTATCCAAAGGGGAGGTACTGATTATTCCTGAACAGACGCCCAATCACTGATTCTTTTTGACGCAAGCTGAACATAACTGCTGTCTGTTTCATAACCGATATAGTTCCTTTGGGCTTTAAGGGCCGCAATTGCAGTTTGCCCGCTGCCCATAAAAGGGTCAAGGATTATTTCGTTTTGGAAAGTGTAAAGCTGGATCAGCCTGTACGGCAGTTCAACCGGAAAAGGCGCGGGGTGGCCTATTTTTTTTGCCTGCCCGGCAGGAAAAGTCCAGATGCTCTTTGTATATTCAAGGAACTGCTCCCTAGTGATGGTGCTTTTTCTTTCCGCCGGGGCTTTTCTTGAAAAAATATCCTTTGAAAAGACAAGGATATATTCGTGAACGTCCCGCAAGGTCGGATTAGCGGCGGAAAGCCAACTTCCCCAGGCTGTGGAACGGCTTGCGCTGCCTGCCTTATTCCAGATTATTTCACCCCGCATAAAAAAGCCTGCTGACTGGATATCTTCGATCTCAAACGCATGAATTGGTATATATGGTTTTCTGCCCAGGTTGGCTATATTTACACAAATCCTTCCGCCGGGCGCCAGAACCCTGTATGCCTCCTTCCAGACTTTTAACAGAAAACTCCTGTATTGACTGAGATTTAAATCTTCGTCGTAATCTTTTCCCGTGTTGTAGGGCGGCGAGGTTACAGCCAGATGGACGCTTTGATCAGGGAGTTCCTCCATATTCTCGCTGGTTTTGCAGAAGATCCTGTTTATATTCTCAATGGGGACGGAATTTTCTATATAAGCGGCGCTTTTTGCCCCGGGCATTTCCTCAAAAAGCCTGCTGCTGTAAAAAGGTTTGGAATCATGGTTTCTCCTGCCGGGAGATCCGAAAGAACTGGTTATTGTTCCGTGTTTTTTCAAGGCGTTTCTCCTTCAACACAAGTGCATACTACCATATATTGGTTTTAGTATAGCTTGTCCCCTGCCTTTTAAGCAAGAGAATTCTAAACAAGTGGGAAGCAAGAGCAAGTGGGGACGGTTCTTGAAGGGTTCAATTGGAAGTTTTGCACGTGAAAAAGGCTCAAGTGGCGGGTTTTTGTCGCCTTTTGAGCCTTAACAATACCTATGCGCAAAG
>DIEU01000074.1 GCA_002418775.1 Firmicutes bacterium UBA5766 | reverse complement strand
CCCGGATTTTTTTAACTCAAGTTTAGATAACCATTGTTACTGTCTGGGCAGTATCGTCAAAGGTTACTGAAGCGCCAAGCGCCTGAGCAATAAAGCGGAAAGGAAGCATGGTGCGGCCGTTGGAAATTTCGGCGGCTACATCCATATCAATTGAGGCGCCATTGATGATCATGACCTTGCTGCCAATGGTCATCTGGACAACCTTGTCGCCCTTGATCAGGGTAACTTTGCCGTTGCTGAACAGAATGTTGTCGGCTGATACTCCGCAGGCCAGCGCAACATACCGGACGGGCAGGAAAGTGCGGCCGTCTTTGATGTACGGAGCGATATCCATGGTCTGAGCTACGCCGTTAACCGTGTAGCTGGTGTCGTTGATCTTGAAGACCACGGTTGCATTTTCATCGCTGGGGGCGGGGGTGGCGCAGGTGGCGTTGGCAACCTTGGCGGCGCTTGTTGTTGTCGGGAAGAATCCGTCGCTGCCATCCATTGTGAAGTCGGTGTCTCCGTCGCCGTCAATATCAAGTTGGAAGCCCGAGGAGGACGTTTCATTGTCGTCAAAATCTTCTTCTATGGCAGTGCGGTCATTAACTTCCATTACCGCATCGCCCTTAAGTTTGACGGTAAGATTGCCCTCAGCTACGGTACGGTCTACAGTGTAGGCAATTCCGCTGATTGTAATTGTGCTGGGTGAAGAGCTTTCCCCATCGATAGGGATCAGCAGCTCATTATCGTCATTCTGGCGTTTTACGTTATCTTCGTCGATATCCAGGTCTCCGTCAACAGCTACTTTCGGCACTGAGGTAAATTTAACGCCGTCAGGTAAGTCGATGATTAAATTCTTATCTGCTTTTATGGCTTCGGCAATGTTCTCTTTGATAACGAGATCGCCGGCCGCCTGGTTCTGCAGACCTATTTTTACATCAGGAACAGCCGAAGCTGTCATCTCTACCGCAGCTTTAGCGTGCGCAATAACCACATCGCCTGATAAACCTTCGGTTCCGCCTACTGTGACTGCGATATCACCGGTGAAACCGGGCTCTACGGCAATCTGGAAGTCTTCCAGGACAAGTTCGGCTGCGTCCGAAGTCGAAGTATCGGTAACCTTATACTTTAGTTCACGGGCATCTGAACCCACGAAACCGACAAAGTCTATGTCTGCGCCGCTGTCTGAATCGCCGCTGGTATCGACGTTCGTCCACTTCGCGCAGGCAGGAAGTTCAATGGTAACCGTTTTGTTTGCATTCAGGCTGTTGGCGACATTTTCTGTGATTTTCAGATCGGCAACATCCTGGTTATACTGACCGGCTATAACATCAGGGACAGTCCCGTCAGCTTCAATCTTTGCGCCGGCTTCGCCATATACGGCAATGGTAAGATCAGTTGCGTTGAAATCGCTCTCGCCTCTGACTTTGGCGACTACATCACCTGTTTTTGCCTGGTCTTCGTCATCTACCGCAATCGTAACGGCAAATTCGAAATAGCCAGCCTCAGTCGATTCAGCGGTCACACTGAGAGTAATTTCATCTTTGCTCGAATTAACTTCCGGTACGCCCCAAACAACGTCGCCGCCCCAGATCTTTCTGAAAGCAATATAGTTGCTGGTATTTACTTTTAAGAATCCTGAAGGAGCAGTTTGGCTTTCGAAGCAGAAACCATTGGGCAGCTTGATTTTCATGCTTTCGGAGTCAGCCTCGAAAGAACCTGATGTGAGTTCCTTTGCGCGGAACTTAACCACGAGATCGGTATCGCTGCTCATAGTATCAACTGAAGGAACAGTAAGGTCTACCTGCCCGCCCGGAACACGGGCAATCGGCGCCTTGCCTGAGGGGAACCCGGAAGCAGACGGAGCTTCAAGTGTTGCAATAACATCACCGGTGAACCCGTCTTCTACCCAAATGCTGTCAAAATAGCAGAAGAACACATTCTGGTTGCCAGAATTAACATAGTTGTCATTTACAGTGATCTGAATTTCATTATCGTCAAGCACGGCGGGATTCAAAGTGTTTACGCCGGCTTTGTAAAGGTCATTCTCGTCTCCTGAATATGTCTTTGGAATGATCATGCGGAAGCGGACTTTTTCGCCTGAGTCATAGGCGCCATTTCCGTTAGCGTCCTCACAAATCGTGTAAACGTGTTGTGAATCATCATCCGTAAAGCCAAGACCATATCTTGCATCATAAAATTTAAAATCGTCGGGTAAGGTTAAGGTTGCCGAGTCGCCCTCCTGAAGAGCGCCTATCTCAACCTCAACCTTTACAGTGCCTAGCGTCTGCCAGGCATTGTCAGATACGTCAGGCGTTTGCAGAACAGAAACATTTGTTCCGGACGCCACGGCAGGCCCCGCCACTGGGATAAGCATTGTTGCAACTAGAGCTACTGTCGCTAAAATAGCGATAATTCTTTTTGATTTGCGCACTAAATAATTCCCTCCTATTTTAGAAATTTAATAACTTCATTTCAATAACGGGCCGGCTTTCCCTTTTAAAGCCCCAACACCTCCTTTGATTGATGGCCACAACACCTCCTTTGATTGATGCTTCGTTGTTTTTTAAGAAGTAGAGCCGCGTACGTTGGCGCATCTGATATTTGATTGACTGGCTAAAAAATAAACTCTAATCTGTTAGACACAAAAATTTTCCCGAAAGTTCCAAGGATCAAGGAAAAAATTTTTCTTACTGTGTTTTGCCTGGTTATCAGGGAAAAATACTCCCGTAATTCCAGCAAGACAAGTATTCAGTGAACCAGGTAGGCACGATGGCGCCGGCGCCGCTTTCTTCATGAAATAATTGGCGCCGGAAAAGGCTTGTCCAGCCTCAAGTTTTGGGAATGCTTCACCGAATATTAAAATATCAGAAACAACATTTTAGAGGAGATCTTAAATAAAGGGGTTTTCAAAATGGTTAAAAAACGCTGCGGTTTTTGCAACGGTGAAAGTTACAGTTCAAGCTCCAGGGACAGGTGGATCTGCCCTTACTGCGAGCATGATCTGACAGATAATCAGACAAATATCGCATACCAAAAAAAGCTTTTAGAATTTTCCCAGGATAAGATTATCAAAAACAGGAGCGAGCCCCATTACCAGGAAAGGATTGTCTTTCAGCCGGGATTTAACGGGGCGTTGTAGAAGCAGTTTCTTAGACAAGGGCACAGAAGGTAAAAAAGGGGTATAGCTTTGGAGAGTTATTAAAATGAATTCAGAGAACGAAAAGAAAAAAGAAATACGCGACCACATCAGCGCCGCTCATCTATTTTCTTTGCTAATCTTGATCTATTTATTTATATATAGTAATAACCTGCATCCAAGAGAACTGTTCCCGGCCGTCAATCTAAGACTTTTTCTGTTAGTCAGTCTGGTTTGTTTTGGCGGCGTTTTTATTTATATTACAAAAACATCTTCGTTGATCAGAGATCCGAAATCACCGGAATTCAAATCCAAATCCTGGGTTGATCTCGTTTATATAATTTTTCCTTTGATAATTGCCATGCTGACTTTATTTATCCTGGGAGGCAAGCTGTCATACAGTTGGGTGGCGTTTTTCTTACCTATCCTGGTTACTTCCTCAATAATGGGCAAGAATGCCGGGTTGATTATGTCAACCATATGTGTAGGCATTTTATTCCTCTATGATAAGCTTTTCCCTTCCGGAGTTTTTCCCATCCAGTTTTCGGGAGAGGAGCCAAAAATAATTATCGTCTGCATGATGTATTTAATAAGCTGGTTTATCGGAGGGCTGTCGGATATGGAGTCGCAGCGGCGCGGCGAGCTGAACAGCCGGCTTTCCCTTGAGGGACTGGTTAAGATTATCTCAACAAGATTTATCAGCCTTACTCTGGACGAAATAGACGGAGGCATACACAAAGCGTTGGAAACGGTTGGAGAATATGCAGGAGCTGACCGCGCTTATATTTTATTTTTCAACAAGGATAGGGAGAATAAAAATCATGCAGCTTACCAGTGGAGCGCGCAGGGAATAGAGTTACCTGCCGGCTACCTCAAATCTTTGGCTGAAAATTTTTCATGGCAGTTAAATAAACTTAACAGGAATGAAAATATTTGTTTTTCCAAAGTTAAAGACCTTCCCCTGGAAAACTACGCTGGAAAGGAATTTCTTTTGGAAAACAACGTCCTTTCGATTATTATTGCGCCAATAACATATGGCGGTTTCACATTAGGGTTTATTGGCCTTGAGACTGTCCGCCGCGAAAAGAAATGGACCGATGGGATTGTTTCACTGGCTAAAATGGCTGGTGAAGTTCTGGTCAATGCGGTTGAGCGCAAGAGGGCCGAAGAGGAACTGCGTTTATCAGAGGAGCGTTTTTCGAAGGCGTACAGCGCCAGCCCCAACCTCATGCTAATCATAGGGTGTTCCGATCACAGAGTTATCGATGTAAATAAAAGTTTCTTGAATGCTACGGGGTATATAAGACAGGAAGCCATCGGACGGACAGTGGCGGAGCTTAATTTTTGGACTGATCTGATGGCTTATTCAAAAGCAATCAAGATGATTCAGGATCAGGAAGTAATTCATAATCTTGAAATAAAGTTCAATAAAAAAAACGGTCAGGGGGGTGTAGGACTGCTTTCCGCTGATACAATAAACTTAAGCGGGGGAAAATGCATCCTTTTTGTAATGAACGACATTTCTCAAGGAAAAAAGGCTGAAGAGCGCCTTACTTACCTGAGCATGCACGATGCGCTTACCGGGCTTTATAACAGGGCCTATTTTGAAGAGGAGATGCGCCGCCTGGGGGAGGGCCGGCATGCGTCAGTTGGGATGATTATTTGTGATGTGGATGGACTCAAGTTGATCAATGACACCTTTGGGCACAGTACCGGAGACAGCCTGCTGGTTGCGGCAGCGGGAGTAATCAAGAATCCTTTCCGCACCGGGGACATGGTATCAAGGATCGGCGGCGATGAATTTGCCGTTCTTTTGCCCGACTGCGATAGGATGAGGATTGAAAACGCCTGTCACAGGATCGCCTTTAACGTAAAGAAATATAATGAAAAACACCCCGAACTGCCCTTGAGCGTTTCGATTGGTTTTGCAGTCTGCAGCGGAACTGACAGCATGTTGGATCTATTTAAAGAAGCGGATAATAATATGTCACGGGAAAAACTGCACCGCAGCCGCAGCGCACGCAGCACTATTGTGCAGGCTCTGATGAAAACGCTTGAAGCCAGGGATTTCATTACTGCAAACCATTCAAAAAGGCTGCAGGGCTTGGTTGCCAATTTGGCCAGGGCAGCCGGCCTGCCGGATTATAAATTATCCGACCTTCGCCTTCTGGCAAGGTTTCATGACATAGGCAAGATAGGTTTGGCGGACCGCATCTTGTTTAAACCTGGCCCCCTGACCTCCGGGGAAGCTCTGGAAATGCAGCGCCACTGTGAGATAGGAAGCCGTATCGCTCAGTCGGTACACGATCTCCTGCCGATAGCGGACTGGATTCTTAAACATCATGAGTGGTGGAACGGGCAGGGTTATCCTTTGCAGCTAAAAGGTGAAGAAATTCCACTGGAAAGCCGGATTTTGGCAATCGCGGACGCTTATGAGGCAATGACCAGCAATCGCCCGTACAGAAAAGCCATCAGCAAGGAAAGAGCTGTTGATGAGATTAGAAAATATGCCGGCATACAGTTTGATCCTTTGATTGCCAATATCTTCATCGAAAGTCTGCAGGAAGAAAATAATAACCTGATTTTATTGAAGCCGCGTGTTATAAATTACAGGCATTAACCTGTTTTACATACTACCGCCTTTTAAGAGAATCTCCTGTATTCCCGTCAATCCTTCCAGCGCGCCGCAGGCAATTGATAAATGAGGTTTTGAAATTTCAGGTTCCCGCGGATTGATGCGAACTACCAAAGCCTGGCGGCTTGAACCCAGCCGTTCGCCTAAATTGCGGATTGTACTGATTGCCGTTCCGGCGCCCATCTCAATTACGACAAGAAGATCCTGACGGCGCCTGTTTAAAAAATTTTGAAACTTGTCTTCTTGTTCGTCCGAACGTTTGCTCAACCATGAATAATCCCCGAACATCAGGATATTCGGCCTGGCTGTTGCGCCGCAGCGGGGGCACTCCGGAATACGCCCGGCAAGCATGTCACGTTCATCAACGGGCACGTCTTCATTATTGCTCCAGATATCCGTCCCGCATGGTTTTACACACTGCAGATGATGAATAGAACCATGTACTTCCCAGATTTTTTCTTCACTGAAGCCTGCTTTTTGAAATTGTCCGTCCACATTCGAGGTTACCACAAAATAATCCAGGTTATAATTAAAAATCCACTGCAGTAAAAGATTAAACCCGTAATGAGGAATTGTGGAGCGGTACAGGTTTGTACGGTGGCCATAGAATCCCCAGCCAAAGGCCGGGTCTGCCTCAAAGTGGGAAGGGTTGGCGGCGCTGATAAAGCTTATGCCGAGTCGCTCGTACGCCGGGTAGGCGTTCCAGAAGCCCTGATGGCCGCGAAAGTCGGGCAGCCCTGAATCCACACCCATTCCCGCGCCGGCGGTGATTACCAATGCCCCGGCCTTTTGAATGGCCTGGGCCGCGATTCCGAATTTTTCTATAAGCTCCATTTTACTGTACTCCCAACTACTTAAGTGTACCGGCGCTTAAGCAAGTCGTTTGCTGTTGAAGACGCCGTCTTCAAAAAGATTTATGTTATAATTTTAGCAGACTATCCGCATGTAAAAAAGGAGATTGATCAATGGAATGCCATGTTGATTTAAATAAGAAAAAATGCCCCTGCACTTATGAACCATGCCAGCGCAAGGGGAAGTGCTGTGAATGCATTGAATACCACGAATTCAATGCAATATGGAAAGGAGCGTCCTTATGGAACTTGCGAAAATTACTAAGCGCGGGCAAATCACGATTCCTGCCGAAATACGCAAAAGGCTGGGTGTCAGGGACGGCGACAAGGTTATTTTCCTTGAGGAAAACGGGCGTATCATCATGGAAAACGCCGCCATGATTTCCCTAAAAAACGCGCAGGACGCTTTTGCGGGAGAAGCGGAACGGCTGGGTCTGAAAACAGAGCAGGACGTTGTAAATCTGGTAAAGGATGTGCGCCGCGAAACATGGGAGGAAAACCATGCGCGTCATGATTGACAACAAAGACAATACTAAAACAGCAGGGTTCAGGGACGCGGGTCCTTCGAGGGGGAAACGCCCCTGCGGGGGGCTTGCGTCCAAAAGGCAGCGAAAAAGCGGGGTGTGGCTTGTGTCCATACTCCGCTTTTTCATGGTACGCCGTATTTTTCTTGCAGCCAGATACCTTTTTTATACTGTAAAAAAATAACGGCTCTTAAAAAACATAAATGTTTGTAAGATTGTAAACTCTTAATTCAGGAAAGAGTTTTTTATTTTGGGGGAAAGCGTGAAAAAATATCTAATCATCCTGCTTTTGTTAGCGCCGGGATTGGTTTATTTGCCTGGAACGGGTCTGAGTGCGGAAAATGAGGCAGAAACTTTGAATTTTGCCGCGCAGCCGGTTGCATCTTTTGAAATGATCAAACACACGGTTGTTCTGGACCCAGGGCATGGCGGAATCGACCCCGGGGCTGTCGGGCCATCAGGCGTGCTTGAAAAAGACGTTGCTTTATCCATCAGCAAGCGCCTGGCTTCTTTATTCAGGCAGTCAGGTGCCAAAGTTGTTTTAACCCGGGACAAGGATAAAGAACCCGGCAAAGGCGCCGGCCGTGTCCCGGATAAAGTAGGAGATCTTGCACATCGGGTGAAGATTTCGGAGCAATCCCGCGCCGATGTTTTTTTAAGCATCCATTTGAATTCATTTTCAGGTTCCGGGGAATATGGCGCGCAGGTTTTTTACCAGTCAGGTTCGGCGGAAGGGGAAAAGCTGGCCAAAAGCATACAGTCCCAGCTTAACATTTGCCTGGTTGATTCAGGCCGTGAGGCGCTTCCGGGCGATTTTTTCGTCTGCAGAAATTCCAGTGCGCCTGCGGTAATCATAGAAGTCGGGTTTTTAAGCAACCCTGAGGAGGAAAAGGAGTTAACAGAACCTTTTTACCAGACCAGGGCCTCCTGGGCAATCTTTAGTGGCGTTGTAAATTATTTTGCCGGGGAAGGGGTTTCATAACAGATGGCGCCTAAAAAAAATTATTTTACGTGTGCGCTTTTGCTATTCTTTTTAATTGGCTCCTGTTCTGTGTTTCAGTGTCCGGCAGCCTCCATTCAGCAGGCGCCGGATTATGCGCCGCTTAAAAAACAAATTGAAGAATTTGTTGCCCAAAGGCCGGGTAACTCATACGGAATATACTTTCAGGATCTGGGCTCGGGAAAGAGTTTCGGTATTAATGAAAATAATCCGATGACGGCGGCAAGCACTGTAAAAATGCCGTTTTCCCTTTACTTATCCACTCTTGTAGCGGAAAAAAAGATCAGCTGGGATACCCGTTTTACATATCAGCAGTTTACAGATTACGAAGGAGGAAACGGAGTCCTGCGATATTACGCCAAGGAAGGGGATCGTTATTCTGTCCGCGCTTTAAATACTCTTTCCCTGACGATCAGTGATAATATAGCTTTTCGTATGTTGGCCCGCAGCCTGGGCCGTGAAAATTTCGTCAATTTTATGAAAGGGCTTGGCGGGAAGACAGTTTATCCGGGCGGGCGCAACCTTACCACGGCCAGAGACATGGGGCTTTACGTACAGCAAATCCTGGATTTTGCAAGACGGCGCCCTGTTGAAGGAAACCGTTTGCTTGATGATCTGTCCCATTCAATTTATCATGTCGGCCTCCCCGGTTTACTGCCGGAGAATATTATGGTTGCCCATAAGGAAGGCGATCTTGATGAAGGGGTTGCTGATGACGCCGGCGTCGTATTCGGTTCGCGCCCGTATATTCTGGTTGTTCTCTCCAGCGGTGTGAAGGATTTGGATGAAGGTTTCCGTGATATAGCAAGAATTAGCAAGCTGGCTTATGATTATCAAGAAAAATTACACAGTTCGAAGTAGGGTATAAGTTTGATTTTCTCTCACATAATAGAAATAACTTTAAAAGAATGTTAGGACAGACAGTTATAGGGAGGTTAAAACATGTTTTTAAAAAAGACGGGTGCTGTTTTTCTTGTTTTTTTAATGAGTCTAAGTATGGTTTGTTTGGCTGCTCTTCCCAAAAACGTTTGTCAGGCGGCTCCTTCTCTGGAGACCACAGCTGAATCCGCCGTGTTGATGGACGCATATTCAGGCAAGGTTCTGTTTGCTAAAGAGGCTGACAAGGAACTGCCGATGGCCAGTGTAACCAAGATAATGACGTTGCTGCTGGCGGTTGAAGCTATAGAAGAAGGCAAATTTAAACTAAACGATCGTGTTGTGGCAAGTGAGAATGCCTGGGAGATGGGCGGATCGCAGATCTATCTTGAGCCTGACGAAGAAATGAGCATGGAAGAAATTTTATTGTCTGTCGCCATAGGGTCCGCCAATGATGCGAGTGTAGCCCTGGCGGAACATATTGCAGGTACGGAAGAAGCTTTCGTCCAGCTGATGAACAAACGCGTTTCCGATATGGGTTTAAAACACACTTTTTTTGTAAACTGCACGGGCCTTCCGGCAAAAGGCCACTATTCTTCTGCGTACGACCTTTCAGAAATATTGCGCCAGTGTATTAAACACCCGCAGTTTGTAAAACTTTCCTCAATTTACGAATATGATCTGCGGGGAGGAAAGTTCAAACTCTGGAACACTAACAAGCTGCTGAAGTGGTATGACGGGGTTGATTCGGGGAAGACGGGCTGGACCGAGGAAGCTAAATACTGCCTATCCTCATCAGCTATAAAAGATAATTTAAGGCTGATCGTTACTGTTTTGGGAACTCCCGAACCACAGAGCCATTTCAGTGAGTCGATAAAGTTTTACAAATATGGCTTTGCGAGATACAAAGCAGTGAAATTTGCTTCACGCGGTGAAAAGGTCAGCGAAGTTAAAGTAAGCAGGGGCGTTGAGGACAGAGCTGCGGCAGTTACTAAAGAACAGGTAATCATCGTAGTGCCCAGGGGAGAAGAAAAAGGATTTACAACCAGCCTGGAACTGCCCGGGAGGATCATCGCTCCCGTTGCCAAAGGACAGAAACTTGGCTCTTACAAGGTATTAAAAAATAACCGGCAGGCGCTTTCGGTTCCGCTTGTTGCCGGCGGAGAAATACCCAGGGCCGGCTTCATGCGGCAGATTAACAAAGTTCTTCACGGCCGCTGGTAAATAAGCGCAAGATAGCGCAAGTAATAAACGCAAGTAGCGCAAGTATGGACGGTTCGCTTCGACACTCTATATGGAATGATATCTGCAAAGGCAAGACCGTCCTTACTTGAGCCCTGAGGACGAAGGCAGTTGACCTCCCTAAACAAGACGCTTCTTTTCGGAAGAAGCGTTTTCTATTGCCTTTTGACACAAAATATGGTAAGATTTAGCAGTGCTTTTTTTTGACCTTTTTTGAAGAAAGGAATGAAAGTGTTTGAGCCTTAATGTTGAAATTAACCAGGATACACTGCTGGTCCGGCTTGAGGGAGAGCTTGACCTTGGTGTAACGGATTATTTGCGTAATTCTCTGGAGGGCATGCTTGATCAAAATAAAACAAAACACCTGGTGATTAATTTAAGAAATGTTACATTTATTGACAGCTCGGGGCTGGGAGTAATCCTGGGACGTTATAACCGCGTATCCGCGCAGGGAGGGCAAGTTTTACTGGTAGGAGCGCAGCCGCAGGTGCGGCGCGTGCTCGCCCTGTCGGGACTGCTGACCATAATGAAAGAATATTCTTCTGAAGAGGCCGCCCTTTCCAGGGTAGGGTAAGGAGGCGTTAAATATGCAGGTAATCAATCATGCTAAACTTGAATTTCAAAGTCTCCCCGCCAATGTGGCTTTTGCCAGAGTAACAGTCGCCGCCTTTGCCGCGCAGCTGGATTTTACCTTAAACGATCTTGAGGAAATAAAGGTGGCTGTATCTGAGGCAGTTGCCAATGCTATTGTACACGGTTATGAAAACAGGACTGATTGTACAGTTTTTATCAGTATGTCAATTGGTGACCTGGCGCTGGAATTAAAAATCTGGGATCACGGCGTAGGCATTCCGGATGTTAAAAAAGCAATGCAGCTTACCTATTCGACAGATCCCGAACGGATGGGCCTTGGTTTTGTTTTTATGCAGTCTTTTATGGACAGCCTGCATGTCGATTCAGCCCCGGGGAAGGGAACAACGGTGACTATGGTTAAGTCGGCAGCTTCGAAGGTTACTGCTTAACCAGCTGAAAGTCAAGGTAGGTAGTTGTTTAATGGGTAACAAATTACTGGAAATGAATCTGCCTCGCTTTCCGCTGCTGAAGGACGGGGAAATGCGCCAATTGCTTCAGTCTGCCAAGGCGGGCGATGTTAATGCCAGGGAAAGATTGATTAACTGCAATCTTAAACTTGTTTTTAACCTTGTTAAGCGCTTTCAGTGCCGCGGATACGAACTGGAAGACCTTTTTCAGATTGGCTGTATCGGCTTGATGAAAGCCATAGATAAGTTTGACTTGAATTATGATGTGAAATTTTCCACTTATGCGGTGCCGATGATCGTTGGGGAAATACGCCGGTTTTTACGGGATGACAACCCGGTTAAGATCAGCCGTTCCATCAAGGAACTGGCTTTCAAAGTTCATAAGGCGAGAGAACGGCTGGCCGGCCGCTTGGGGCGCGAGCCTTCGGTTGGAGAAGTTGCCGGGGAATTGGGTGTGTCAAGAGAAGAAGTCGTCACAGCTCTTGAAGCCTCCCAATGGCCTGCCTCCATTTATGAAACACTGCACCAGGATGAAGGCGATCCCATCTATCTGCTTGATCAGCTGCACGGAGAAAACAACGATGAACTCCCGCTTCTGGACCGGATGGCAATTAAGGAATTGTTGCTGTACCTTCCGGAAAGGGACAGAAAAATATTAATGTGGAGGTTTTTTGAAGACAAGACGCAGATTGAAGTAGCCCGCCGCTTAAATTTATCCCAGGTGCAGGTTTCCAGGCTGGAAAGGCAGGCTTTAAGGAAACTTAAGGATATGCTGGAAAACCGCGAGGAAGTAACATGAATAAAAAAAATATCCCCGCACAAAATAAAAAAATAATTTAGCGAGGGGGTATTATTTAATGCAGATCAAAGTATTAGAGCTTGTCGGATCATCTCCAAGCGGTTGGAAAAACGCAGTGCAGAGCGCCGTTGATGAAGCTGCTAAAACAGCTGGTGAAGTAGTGGGAGTGGAGGTTGTTAATTTTACAGCCACTGTAGATAAAGGCCAGGTAACCGATTACAAGGCCAATGTTAAAATAGCTCAGAAAGTATAATCTGGAGGATGGTGAATTCTGATTAAAGTTACGAAAGGGAGCGGAATAAATTCGCTCCCTTTATTTTCTCAAAGCCTGTTATTGCCACTTATAAATCATATACAGATGAGGGAAATTATAAAAAAAGAAAGAAAGGTTCAGGGAATGGAAACACAACCGCTGGAAATACAAAAAAAACAATACGCCAAAATAGTGAAGGAGATCAGGCCAAAACCTCCCCTGCTGCGCAACCTTGCCGGGGCGTTTGTCGTCGGCGGTCTGATAGCCGTCATTGGGCAGATTTTTTTAAACCTTTATCAGGGCCTGGGCTTAAGTTTACAGGAAGCCGGAGCGGCCGAATCGGCCACCCTTGTTTTTTTGGCTGCTCTGCTTACCGGCCTGGGTGTATATGACGAAATTGCCAAAGTAGGCGGGGCGGGTTCAATTGTGCCGATAACCGGCTTTGCCAATTCCATGGTTTCCCCGGCGATGGAGTATAGGGGAGAAGGCCTGGTTCTCGGCGTCGGGGCAAGGTTATTTACAGTTGCGGGGCCGGTGCTTGTTTTCGGCATCGTTACAGGATGGGCGATAGGAATTTTCTATTACTTTTTCCGTTAGGAGGGCTTTTGTGACAGCGCAAAAAAAAGTTGGCCAACAAACAGTATGGTTTCAAAATCCGCCTGTAATCATTGCTGCGGCAACAATAGCCGGTCAAAAAGAAGGACAGGGGCCTTTTGCAAAAAGTTTTGACAAGGTTATCGACAATGATTATTACGGTGAACAAACATGGGAAAAAGCGGAACGCAGAATGCTTTTGGAGGTTATGCAAAATGCTGTCCGAAAGGCAGGTTTGACTCCTGGAAATATCGACTATATGCTGTCGGGCGACCTTCTGAACCAGATTATCAGCGCCAATTTTACGGCCCGCGATCTTGGAATTCCTTTTCTAGGTCTATACGGGGCCTGTTCCACGATGCTGGAAAGCAGCGCAATAGGTTCGATGCTTATTGACGGCGGTTTTGCAGAATATGTGCTGGTGGGCACATCAAGTCATTACGGTACGGCGGAGAGGCAGTTCCGTTTTCCTACCGAGCAGGGAGTCCAGCGCCCTTTACACGCTCAGTGGACAGTTACCGGCGCCTCGGCAATGGTGCTGGCGCGCAGCGGATCTGGGCCGCGGATTACCAGCGCGACAATCGGGAAAGTAATAGATCTTGGTCAGGGCGACCCTTTGGACATGTCTTCGGCAATGGCTCCGGCAGCTGCGGATACTATTGCCAGGCATCTTTGGGATACCGGGCGGCAGCCGGGTGACTATGATCTGTTTCTTACAGGCGATCTCGGCATCTACGGCAGCAAGCTGGTGGTCAGCTTGCTGGGTCAAAAAGGTTTTAATATTGATGACCGTTATCAGGACTGCGGGGCTATGATTTACTTTCCCGAACAGGATACTCATGCCGGCGGCAGCGGATGCGCCTGCGTCGGTGTGGTTACCTGCGGCCACTTTCTAAAGGAAATGGCTGCAGGAGGTTTAAAACGCATGTTCGTAGTGGGTACCGGGGCTCTCTTAAGTCCCTGCAGCACACAGCAGGGAGAAACTATTCCCGGCATAAGTCATGGTGTCCTTATCGAGTCTTAATACGAGGGGGTAATTGAAGGGTGATTTTCTTCAAGGCTTTTCTTGTTGGGGGATTAATATGTGTGGTTGCCCAGTTGCTGATGGATTTGACAAGCTATAAAATTACTCCGGCTCATATACTTGTAGGATTTGTTACCGCCGGAGCCCTGCTCAGCGCTTTCGGCTTTTACCAGCCGCTGGTTAACTGGGCGGGAGCAGGAGCAACGGTCCCGTTGAGCGGCTTCGGCCATTTAATTGCCCAGGGCGCCGTTCAGGGAGTTCAGGAGAAAGGTTTGCTCGGCGTGTTCAGCGGCGGAATAACGACAACCGCTACAGGAATTACCGCCGCAATTGTTTTTGGCTACTTTGCTTCAATTTTTTTCCGGGCCAAAGGTTAATTCCACCGGAATAATTTCAATGGGCGAAGAAACCCGGCAGCGGGCAATCTCTTTGGCGGATGGTTTGGAGTTTAAAATTTTAACCGAAGTCGGCAAGAAAGATTCCTCAATACGTTTGAAGCCCATAATCAAAGATGCATACCGGGTTTTACAGTCTTCCTGGCCTATGGCACAGAGTCAGATTTATACCCAATTGATTAAAAGAGGGGCTCTTTCAGACACCTTGGAGGGGCATAAGATTTTAACTGACGCGCTGATTAGAGCAAGGCAGGAAGGCCTGATACCGTGGGACTGGATTAAAGATGAAGAAGATTAGGCAGGTTAATAACCGTGGGTAAAAAGGAAATTATCCAGTTAACCGGCGTAACCAAAACATACGTAATGGGTGAAGTAACTGTTGAAGCCTTAAAAGAGACTTCGCTTTTTATCTGCGAAGGAGAACTAATCGTCATACTGGGTCCCAGCGGCTCTGGTAAAAGCACATTGCTGAACATTATTGGAGGAATGGACTCCCCGACTCTTGGGGAGGTCTATTTTTTCGGGGAGAATTTGAGCCGGGCCGGCGAGAAGCAGTTAACCCGGTACAGGCGTGAAGAAGTTGGCTTCGTATTTCAATTTTTTAACCGTCCTTATCTTTTAAGCGGCAGCCTATTTAAAGAAGGAGCCCGGGAAAGCAGGGCGCAGGTTCTGCTGGATCCCAAGTACGCACAGGCCAACAACCTTTCCAAGGGCGGCACGGTTACTGTCATAGCCCAGGGCAGGGAAGTTCAGCTGGATGTGATCGGTACTGCGACAAGCCCGGAGTTCATTTACGCCGTTAAGGATGCGGCAAGCTTTGTACCGGATCCAAAAGGTTTCGGGATTTTTATGATTACAAATAGCCTGGCCGAGGATATTCTTGATCTGTCCGGCCAGGTCAACCAGGTAATCATAAAACTGGCGCCGGGCGCCGATGAAAAGAAAGTTTCCGAATCAATTAAAAATATTCTGCAGCCGTACGGGCTTCTGGCCAGTTACCCGCGTAAAGACCAGTTCAGCGCCGCAATCCTGGATGGGGAACTGGGGCAGCTGCGGAATGCGGCGGTTTATTTTTCTTCTATTTTTCTCGGAATCGCCGCTTTGATAGTACTGGTGATGTTGGGGCGGATGGTCAAAATCCAGCGCCTGCAGATCGGAACGATGAAAGCCATCGGCTACAGCAATTCTCAAATCATGCTGCATTATACCGAATATGCCCTGGCTATTGGTGTACTGGGTTTATTGCTGGGGATTTTCCCCGGTATACTTTTTTCAGCTTCAATGTCGAAACTTTACGCATCGTATTTTAATCTCCCGGAAATTATTGGAGGAGTCAACCTTCAGGCTATTTTTTACAGTATCGTCCTTACTCTGGGCGTCAGTGCAGTTGCCGGTTTGGCGGCTTCACGCGGCGTGCTGGGAGTGCGCCCGGCCGAATCTATGCGTCCGGTGTCTCCAGGGAAAACCAGCAAGGTATTTCTGGAGAGATGGGCTTTAGTTTGGGAGAAAATTGATCTATCCTGGAAAATGTGCCTGCGGTCCGTCAACCGCAACTGGTTCCGTACAGCCGTAACAGTAATTGGTGTTATGTTTGCCACAGGGCTGCTCGTGTTGGCGCTCTTTATAAATGATACATACAGTTACATGTTGGATACTTTTTTCAACAGAGATCAGCTGTATGATTATTTTGTGCGCTTTGATGCGCCTATAAAAGAAACTGAACTGCTGGCCATTTCGCGGCTGGATGCTGTTATGAGAGTCGAACCTGTGCTGGAAGCGCCTGTAAAGATTAAATTCGGAAGTCTTTCTCAGGACGAGGTTATTATGGGAATGCTCCCCGATGCAGAACTGAAAAGAATTTGGGACAGTTCCGAAAGGTCCCTTTCTGTTCGTGGGGATGGCCTGTTGATCAGCGAATCGACAGCTAGAAAACTTGGTCTTAAAAAGGGCGCCAGGGTGCAGGTGGAAACGCTTCTCGGTACGGGCCCATTGCGACAGGCCACTTTGAAGGTTGCCGGTATAAACAGTCAGTTTGTAGGCGGAGTAAGCTATACGACTCTGGAACAATTAAACAGCATCCTGGAGGAAGAAGATGTTGTTTCCGGCGCGATGCTGAAAGTTGCTCCCGGCAGATCGGCGGAGTTTGAAAAAAACGTATCCGGTATGAACCGTATATCATCTATTATAAGCCGCAGCAAGGAATTGCAGGGAATGAAGGACAATCTTGGATATATGTTCGCTTTTGTTTTTATTATGGTTGCTTTTGCTGTTATTCTCGGGTTTGCCATAGTATACAATGCTTCGGTGATCAGTTTTGCCGAACGGAAAAGGGAGATGGCATCCCTGCGTGTGATAGGCTACAGGGTGAAAGAAGTTTCAGCCCTGTTACTGAAGGAAAACCTTTTGCAGACGGTTTTTGGCGTGTTGATCGGACTGCCGTTCGGGCGCCTGATCTCCGAAGGATACATGTACTCTGCGATGAAAAGCGATATTTATGCGGTATATTCCATGCAGATTGTGATTTACCCCTTAACCTACCTGCTTTCGGCAGCCTCAGGCGTGTTTTTTATTGCAATCGCCTACTGGTTTGCAGTTAAAAATATAATCAAACTCGATCTCGTGGAAGTTCTCAAAGCCAGGGACTGATTAAAACTAATAGAATAATAGAGGAGGCAGCGGGATTGAATCGCAAAAAAATAATTTATGCGGGTATAACAATCCTGATAACAGCGGGAGTCATCTGTGGATGGCTGTTCGGCAGCGTAAAAAGCGTTGAAACTGTGCAGGCGGTAAGAGGCAGCCTTATTAAGTAGATTACCGAAACCGGTTACGTCCAGCCGGTGGACAGCAAAGATTTATACGCTGCGCAAAACTCCACGGTAAAACAGCTGCCCGTGGAAGCCGGCCAAAAAGTTGAAAAGGGGCAGATTCTTGTAGCGCTGGAGAACCTTGACCTGTCAATCCAGATCCGCGATACACGGTCTCTATTGTCCCAGACCTTGATAAGCGCTGAAGGATCGAAGGCGGAGTTGGATAAGGCTTCCGCAGAGCTCGAAGATGCAAAAGAAAATTATGCCCGTATCCAAAGCCTTTTTGAAACAGGCGCCGCAACCCGTGTGGAATATGATAGAGCAGCCCTGCAGGTCCAGATAGATGAAAAAAACCTTCAAGAAGCGTCAACCGTGCTTGAAGCAGGCCTTGCGCAGGCAGAGGGGCTTAAACAGTCTCTGGCGGCCCTCTCGGCAAAAGAGGAGCAGCTTACAGTTAAAAGTCCCCTGGAGGGTATTATACTTGCCGTTCCTGTAAAACTGGGTCAGGTTGTTAATTTCGGAGTCCTTCTGGCGACCGTAGCTGATACAGAGCAGCTTGAGATAAAAGCGGATATTTTAAGCGATGATCTCGGTCAGGTTGCCGTCGGGCAAAAAGTAACAATTACCGCTCCGGTACTTAACCGGCAGCTTACCGGCGAGGTAAAAAAGATTTATCCTCAGGCTGAAGAGAAAGTATCCGCCCTCGGAGTTATTCAGCGAAGGGCGCCGGTCCTGGTCACCGTTAAAGAGCCCGCTAATTTAAAGCCCGGCTATGAGGTTAAAGTGGCTATAGAGACCTTAAGCCGGACAGATGTGCTTGTAGCGCCGCGCGAATCCGTAATCACCAGGGGAGACGGCCAAAAAGAAGTCGCAGTTGTTAGTAAGGGCCGGATAAGTTATCAACTGATTGAAACAGGTATAAACGATCAGGACAATATTGAGGTTGCAGGCGGCCTTAAAGAGGGTGATCTCATAGTCCGTGACGGCAGCCTGGGACTCAAAGAAAAGACAAAAGTAAAATATTAAATTTAAACCTTCCGGTAAACATTCAGGCCGATTTTAATATTTTCCTTGTCCGGTATAGATACATTTCCTTCAGTCGAGCTGATAATGATACTTTTCCCGGAGGAGGACCTGCCAAATTCCTTTGAAATATCAACTGTTATTGTCAATATATTGCCTGTAAGCTTCATTTCACAGTTCTTCACAAATATTTTCCCCTTATCAAAATGTTATTGTGCACAGTAAAAAATGCAAACCGTCTCTCCTTTTTATTTCGGCACATTTATAAAGCTGCATTTAGGTTGGAAAAAAATTTTACTGGATGCCGAAAGTAAACATCCTACTCATCCAAATATATTGTAGCCTGTCCTAAAAATAAATATTAAATTATCTATATAAAGTAGCATAAAATAATTTGTTTTTTAAAATATATTGACAACTTAATCCAAGTTGATTATAGTTATTGAAAAAGTAAATCTCCGATAATAGCAAACTTGGTGAAAGCCAGGGGCGCAAAGCCGTGGGTCTAAAGCATTATTTGCCATGACGGCCGGGCTGCCGAAGAGAGAGCAGAAAAGGTTCAAACTACTGCATGCCTTCGGCGTGCAGTTAATTTTTTTAAAGAAGATGAAAATCATGAGGAGTAAAAACACAAAAAATAAAAACCCTGTAACCGCTGGCGTTAAAGGGTTATCTGGTGGGCACGGCTGGTTTCGAACCAGCGGCCTCTTGAATGTGAGTCAAGCGCTCTCCCGCTGAGCTACGCGCCCAAAACAACAACTTTATTACATTGTAACATTTGTTTTACCTGCTGACAAGGGTTAAAAACCCGAATAGGCAAGGTACAGCTCAAGCAGCGTTTTCCCCCAGAAAACACTGATCAAAATTCCTGCAGCGTAATAGGGGCCGAACGGGATGGGATCTTTTCTCTTTTTTACTTTTAGCGCCAACAGGATCAGGCCGGCAATACCTGCGATTAAACAGGACAAAATCAAAGCGACTATGCTTTGAGGCCAGCCTAGAAACAATCCCGTCGCTCCGGCGAGTTTGATGTCGCCGCCGCCCATTCCCCCGTTGCTGATTAGGGCTAAAGCAGTTAAGGCGGCAAAAGGGACAAACATACCTAAAAGAACAGAAACAAGATTATGTTCCCGTGTCAAAAGGTCCATGATTATTCCGCTTCCCAGCAGGGCAATAACCAATTTGTTGGGGATTATATAATGCTCCAGATCAATGAAAGAAATAGCTACTAAAAAGCAGGCTAAAAGGAGGTATTTAAGCAAAAGCAGCTTTAACCCCAGTAAGCAGTACAGGGCAATAAACAATAAACCGGTGATAAGTTCCACGAGCGGGTAGCGCCAGTGTATCGGAACTCCGCAGTGCCTGCACCTGCCTTTTAAAGCAAGATAGCTGAAAAGCGGCATCAGATCCCGGGGAGCAAGATTATTACCGCAGCATGGGCAATGTGAAGCGGGAAAGACAATTGACTCATTTCTGGGTATGCGGTAAATGCATACATTCAAAAAACTACCTATAACCAGACCTGTAACAAAAAGAAGAACCGGTATTATAAAATGCATTTCAAAAGATCACCTAATCATGTTTTGCTGTCTATCAAGAGAATTTAAACAAAATAGCTGTGAATTTATAATTTATTTACAGTTTGGCACAAGGTTAGCATATTTTCAGGTTGCAAGCAAGAATATAATTGGTGTTTAAAAATTCTATTTCTTAAAAATGTTTTTTTAGCAAAATAAAGTTTACAAAAGGAATAATTGTCATTAAAATGATAAATGCACTTGCTTAAAACGTTCCTCAGGCAGCTAATCCGGGAAACAAAATATTCCCCTTCATAGGAGGAAAATGCATGATTATTGCAATACGGATCTTTTAAATGTAATTGCCATAGATGACTTGAGCCTCTCACCATGTTGGATATCGGACCGGTAAAAAAGCCGGTGAAAAGAATTAATGTCCTCTTTAACAAATATTTTACCTTTCTTAAAATGGAGAAGGCGCTTAAGAAAATGATCACAAAACCCGAAGTAATAGAATAGGAAGAAGCAGCAAAGAAATAATTGTCTTTAAGACGCCTATTAAACTGATTTGCTGGAAATAAAGTCTACCAAGCAATTAACTTAAAAATAAAAGAAACAGAGATCGAGTTTCGCAATTATCATATTTTAAGGCGGATTAGAAAAACAAAAAAATAAAAAAAATTTGTTTCGCAAAGTCATAACTTGTGGCGTGGTAAACAAATCTGATATCTTTTACTTTTCTTATATGGAAGGGTATAGAGAATGGCTTTAGCTGTAGTAAGAAAAAGAAAATTATTAGGTGAAAAGCTAATTGAGGAGGGCCTTATTACCGGGGAACAGCTTGACGAGGCCTTGGGAATTCAAAACAGGACCGGTGATTTATTAGGTCACATCCTTGTTGATCTGGGAATGATATCCGAGGATGATCTGAATAAAATACTCGGAATACATAAGATTGAACCAAAAGAGGAAATCAAATTAAGCCTTCTTAAAACTGTTCCCGAGCAGCTAATCCGGAAATATAAAATATTTCCCGTCAAGAAAGAGGGAAGATACCTGGTTGTTGCAATGGCGGACCCTAATAATATAATTGCCATAGATGATTTAAGGCTTATTACTGGATTGGATATTGAACCGGTAAAAGCCAGCGAGAAAGAAATAAATGACTTTATTGACAAATATTTCGGTCTACCTGAAGTGGATAAGGTACTTCAGGAATTGCTTACAGAGCCCGAAATAATAGAGCAGGAAGAAGTTATAGAAGAAGTAATTGTCGACGAGGCGCCTGTTATCCGGTTGGTTAATTCCCTGATTATGAAGGCAATCAACGAGGATGCAAGCGACATTCACATCGAGCCTTTCGAGTTTTCCGTACGGGTGCGCAACCGTGTCGACGGCATACTCAGAGAAGCAATGACCCTGCCCCGGAAGATGATTTATGCGGTTGTTTCACGCATTAAGATAATGGGCAGTATGGACATTGCCGAGCGGAGAGTTCCCCAGGACGGCCGGATACCTCTAAGGATTGCCGGACGGGAACTGGACTTGAGAATATCAACCATGCCTACTGTTTTTGGTGAGAAAGTTGTCATCCGTCTTTTGGACAAGGGTAATATAAAGAATTTTACTTTGGAAAAGATCGGTTTTGGACTTCAAAACCAAGACTATTTTGAGAATTTTTTAAAAAGTCCCCATGGCATCATACTGGCGACAGGCCCAACCGGAAGCGGCAAGACAACCACACTTTATACTGCGCTTAACTCTATAAACTCTATAGATAGAAATATTATAACTGTTGAAGATCCGGTGGAATACATGGTGGAAGGCATCAACCAGACTCAGGTAAATATGAAAGCAGGAGCGACCTTTGCCAAGTATTTAAGGTCAATTCTCCGGCAGGACCCTGATGTAATTATGATCGGAGAGATTCGCGACCTTGAAACAGCTGAAATTGCCGTAAGGGCTGCCACCACGGGGCATCTTGTGCTGTCAACCATGCACACCAATGATGCTCCCGGGGCTGTTACCAGGCTGATTGATGTGGGAATCGAACCTTTCATGGTTGCCTCCTCGGTCATCGGGGTTGTCGCCCAGCGCCTTGTCCGTAAAATTTGCGCCAACTGCCGTCAAAAATATAAACCAAACAAAGCGGAAATGGCTTTTGCGGGTCTGAAAGAGGGAGACACTGTCTACCACGGAGCTGGTTGTGAGCAGTGCAATCATACCGGGTACAGCGGAAGAATCGCCGTCCATGAAGTCTTGAGTGTGACTCCTTCCCTTCAAAACCTTATTTTGCAGAAGCTATCCAATGATGAACTGCGGAAGGCTGCTATCATGGAAGGCATGATTTCCTTAAGAGAAGACGGACTCCGAAAAGTTTTCGAGGGTATTACAACCATAAAAGAGGTTATCAGAGTGGCGTTCAGGGAGGAATAAATTTGAACATTGTTAAGATCCTGACTCAGGCCGCAAAAATAGGCGCGTCAGACGTCCATATAACCGCCGGCAAGCCGCCTGTGTTCAGACTGTATGGAACGCTTCTTCCAATAAATGAAGCTAATATCAGGGGAAAGCTTGACCTTTTGCAGGATGAGGAGATAAAGACGCTTGTGCCGGAAGATACAGATCTTTTAGCCCGGCAGTTAATGTCTGAAGAACAATACGAAAAGTTTAGATTAAAAGGGGATTTTGATTTTTCATACTCGGTTCCAAATGTCACGAGGGTACGCGTAAATGTTTTTAAACAGAGAAACAGCACTGCCCTGGTAATGCGGGTTCTGAATACGAAAATGCTCTCTTTTCAGGAATTGGGCCTGCCAAATGTGCTTAGTTACCTGTCCAAGAGGCCAAACGGGTTAGTGCTGGTTACCGGGCCTACAGGAAGCGGCAAATCAACCACACTGGCGTCAATGATCGACTTAATCAATAAAGAAAAAAGACTGCATATTATAACGCTTGAAGATCCAATTGAATATTTGCACCGGCATAATAATTGCATTGTCAACCAGCGCGAAATCGGGCAGGATACGGAATCATTCGCTGTTGCTCTAAGATCCGCCCTGCGGGAGGATCCGGACGTAATCCTGGTAGGTGAAATGCGTGATTTAGAAACCATTTCAATCGCTATAACAGCCGCCGAGACCGGCCACCTTGTTTTAGCCACGCTCCATACCTCAAGCGCTGCGGAAACAATCGACCGCATCATAGATGTTTTCCCTCCCGGTCAGCAGCAGCAAATCCGGGTTCAATTAGCCAACACACTTGAGGGAATAGTCGCCCAGCAGCTGGCGCCCAGGATTGACAGGCCCGGACGCGTGGCCGTCCTGGAAATGCTTGTAGCCAACCCCGCTATAAGAAACATGATCCGCGAGGGAAAGACCTTTCAGATATACTCACAATTACAGACCGGGGGCAAATATGGAATGCAGACATTGGACACATCTCTACGGATTCATTATCAAAATAAAATAATTTCCCGGGAAGAAGTCCTCAACCGGGCCAACGATCCCGAATCAATACTAAGAAGTATAGGTGCTTGATATGTCTTTATCATTTAGCTACAAAGCCAGAAATATATCGGGGCGCATGATGGGCGGCAAAATCCAGGCTGATAGTTTAAAAACTGCTATGGATCTGCTTCGCCAAAAAAATTATTTCGTACTCGAAATAAAACCCATTCGCACCCTTGATTTTAATTTCGGAAAGATGCTTGGCCTTAAAATCAAAATCAAAGAATTGGCTATCTTTTGCAGGCAATTTGCCACGATGAGTTCGGCCGGCATACCCCTTTTACAGTGTCTGAACATACTTACCCATCAAACTGAAGCCAAGAACCTGCGTGAAATCCTTCAAAATGTGGTCCTTGAAATTGAAAAGGGAAAAAGTTTAAGCGAAGCCTTTAAAGAACATAAAAATAATTTTCCTGATCTTTTTATCAATATGCTTGCCGCGGGTGAATTAAGCGGCACTCTTGATCAATCATTATCCCGCCTGGCCCTTCATTTTGAGAAAGATCACGAGTTGAGGGAAAAAATAAGGTCGGCGATGACCTATCCAATTTTTGTCGGCGGAATGGCCTTTGTAGCGATGATTTTTTTGATTGTCTTCGTAGTTCCTATTTTTGTAGATATTTTCAATTCTGTTGGAGCGGTTCTTCCTTTGCCGACCCGGATTGTAATAGGTATCAGTACAGCCGTCACACATTTCTGGTACCTGTTTGTTACTCTTCTTCCGGCCGCTTTCTTTGCCTTAAAGAGATTCTGCGCTACTGAGAAAGGTAAAAGCATTGTCGATAACTTAATACTCAAAATGCCTATTTTGGGTCAGATGAACCACAAATTAATCGTGGCAAGGTTTTCCAGAACCTTATCGACTCTTTTAAGGAGCGGCGTTCCTTTGATGCAGTCCCTGGAAACGCTTGAGAAGGTTGTCGGCAACAGCATAGCTGCGAAAGAAATTGCCGCTGCCAGGCAAAGTATCAAAGAAGGGGAGAAGATGGCTCCCGTAATGATGAAGAGTAAGATTTTTCCGCCAATGGCTGTAAATATGATCTCCATCGGCGAGGAATCGGGCGCATTGGACGAACTGCTGGAAAAGCTGGCTATTTTTTACGAACAGGATGTGGAATATATCGTTGCCAGGTTTTCCAGCCTGATTGAACCAATCATGATTGCCGTTGTAGGCGTAATGATAGCTTTCATTGCGATTTCTATATATCTACCCCTGTTCCAGCTGTCCGGGGCCCTCGGGCAGCAAAACGGAATGTAGGTAGGTGGGGGCCTCAATGGAAAACATTAGGTTATTATTCATTTAACGAGAGGAGGTGAATTAAGGATGCTAAAAATCCTGCGTAAAGAAAAAGGATTTACGATGATTGAAATGATGGTGGTATTGGTCATCATTGCAGTCCTCGTCGGCGCCGGCATCAAGTTTTACACTGGATATATCGGGAAGTCAAAGGTGGACAAAGCCAAGGCGGATATTTCAACGATGCAGGCAGCGGTGGACAGTTATTATGCGGAAAATGGGTCTTATATTGGTGACTCTTCTGTTGATCCTCTGGCAACCCTGGGGATAAGTACAAGTCTGGTTGGCGTACCTACCGCAACTGCAGGTAAAACATATTTATATGATCAGTTAGATAGTACTAGCTACAGAATACGTACGGTTCAATCTATTAATGGTTTCATTGTCGAAGGAACAGGTGCAAACGGCACGTCTGAAAAAGCAGGAACAACAACATCTTAATGGCAGTTAATAAAGAGGGCAGCCGCAAAAGGCTGCCCTCTTTTAAGGAATTGAGAGATGCTTTACTTTATCAAGTTTTTATATACGACCTTTTTATTACCGCCAGGATTCTTTATTATTATTTTTGCCCTATTTAGCTGCTGGCTTTTTAAGCGTGACAGAAAGGCTGCAATTATCCTTGCCGTGATAACTTTTCTTTTTTACATATCCTCTACACCCTTTTTAAGCGATCCGTTAACCAGAACTCTGGAAAATAAATACCACCCATCGTCATTTATAAAAGGTGATGTTATTGTCATGCTCGGGGGCGGCGCAACTTTAAACACTCCTGATATTGACGGCCAGGGTCATCTGTCAGGCTATGCCGCAAACCGCCTGATCACAGCTGCAAGACTATACAGGATTACAGGTCTGCCGGTAATCCTTTCCGGAGGGAAAGTGTATTCTGATACCGGTAACGAATCCCATATAGCAAAGCGTCAGTTAATTGGCTTAGGAGTTCCAGAGGGGAAAATACTTGTTGAGGATAAAAGTCTTAATACAGAGCAGAATGCTTTATACACCAAACAACTACTGCAAAAGTATAATTTTAAAAGACCTGTTCTTGTAACCTCGGCGTTTCATATGCGCAGGGCAGTGTTGGACTTTAATAAAATAGGCGTTAATATGACGCCATATCCAACGGATTATAAAACGAACACCAATTTTAAATTTAAAGCGGCCATGTTTATCCCGTCAGCTTCCAAAATATTAGATACAAGCATTATAATTAAAGAATATTTGGGAATATTGGCCTTGCGTATGTCTTAAACAGGTAAATTCTTATCTGAAATTGCCGTTTTTTTATCTGTTTCATGGTATGAATTGGCAAGCGATAATCCAAGAACAATCCAAAATAAAGGCATGATCGCAACAATATCTATATTTACAAAACCCTGTACAAGGTAAGCCGTAATCATCGTGAAGATTAAAAATCCATTTTCGTTATACGTTTTTCTTAATAAAAGAAACAGAAAAGATAAATAGGAAAACAAAGCAAATACACCCAATGTAACGGCTATTTCCAAATAAATGTTATGTGCCTTATCGACAAGTTCTTTTATAGGAGTTATTAGCTTTGCATAGATAAGGCAATCAGGACCTATCCCAAATGCCCAAAAATGTTTCAGCAGTTTTATTGTATGCTGCCAGATAAAAACCCTATAAGTTCCTGCCTGTCCTTCCATGCTTATGCCGCTTGATACTTCTCCTGAAATAGAAGAAAATTTAGATGATATAATCCCTTTCCCGAAAGGGATTAAAATGCAAATAATTGTTAGAAAAACTAAAAATAAAAGGACTATCTTTTTTCTTTTTTCTCTATTTTTCCAAACATAATATACGATAATTAATAAAATTGGTAAAAAAGCAAGCCATGCCCCGCGGCAAAGGCTAACAACCAGTCCGGCAAAGATTATTAAAGATGAAACAAGATAAAGGCTTCTATTAGGTTTTTGCAAGTAAAGCAAAATAGAACCCGGCAGAGTAAATACCATGTATGTGCCCAGAAAATTTGGATGAGGCATTGTACCATAGCTGATTAAATCTTTTTTAACAAAATCGTGCGGAACAAGGTTAATTCCGGCATATTGAAGGAGGGCTATAATAGATACAACTGCAGCGGTAAAAATTAATGAGCTTAGGATTATTAACAGCTTATCTTTGCTGCAGGTACTGGCTAAAATAAATAGGATTATGCAACAGAAATAAGTGCTGGCGCCTGTATACCGGTGAGGGCTGCCTATCCAGGCTGTTATTGGCACAGGCGCTAGAAATGATGAAATAATAATCAAAATAACAAACAAGAAAAGCGGTATAAAAACCGGGTGGCTAATTTTCGTTTTATCTTTAATTAATATTAATAATGCTATTATGGAGATAATAACCAAAATTACATATCTCGGAGCATAGAAATAATTTGGCGGTACTACTCCTACCGGAAAACTGATATAGAATGGGTTTGGTATTACAATCAGGGGGTATACGGCGACCATAAACCAGATTATTAAAAACCTTATATTAAATAACCCCTCATTTTTATATGAGATAAACAGGCTTTTTAGCTTATTCATCTTGCTCTTCCTTTTTACTTGTATATTTTTCTTTTATGAAGGTATTCATCTGCATTTTAAAACTCTCACTGTTAAACAGATTTGCATTATTTTTTAGCGTTTCTTTTTTGAACTTATTCTCTATTTGAAGAAAACTACGGACAGCTTCGTTTAGGGAGCTTACGGACTGATCCTTGAAAAAAACTCCGGTAGCCTGGGACCAGTTGTTGCCGCAGACCGGTACAACAGTTTCCAAAACGCCGCCTTTGCCATAAGCAATTACAGGTGTGCCGCAGGCCTGCGCCTCAACGGGTACTATTCCAAAATCCTCTTCGGCGGCAAAAACCAGCGCCCGTGCTTTGGACATCATCTCTTTGACAACACTATTGTCCTGATAGCCTAAGAATTTGATATTTTTTCCCGCCGATTGAACACATTTTTTTAGCTGAGGTCCGTCCCCAATCACAACCAGGGGCAGGCCAAGTTCTGTGAAAGAAGCTACAACAAGGTCAGCGTGCTTGTAAGGCACCAGTCTTGAAACAAATAAAAAAAAATCCTCTTTCTTACAGGAGGGGCAGTTTGTTTCCACAGGCGGGTAAATAACAGCCGCCTCTCTCCGGTAAACCCGCCAGATTCTCCTGGCCGTATACTGCGAATTGGCTATGAAAAAATCCACCCTGTTTGCCGTAAGAGAATCCCACTGACGAAGGTAGTGGAGAAAAAAACGGGCTGCCGTACCCTTTATCCCCCTGTCCAAACCATGATCCTTCAGGTATTCATGGGTCAGGTCCCAGGCATAACGCATGGGGGTGTGACAATAGCAGATATGCGTCTGCCCGGCCCGGGTAAGAACGCCCTTGGCTGCGGCATGGCTGCTGGACAGAATCAGATCGTAATCCTTAAGGTCAAACTGTTCAACGGCCAACGGATATAACGGAAGGTATTGGCGATACCATTTCTGCGATTTAGGGAAATGCTGCAGAAAGGAAGCATGTACCTGATTGTTGTCAAAGCCGAGTCCTTGAGCGCTTTCAGGGTTGTAAACCAGAGTATAAAGCGGGGCTTCGGGAAAAAGCCCGTGAAAGATCTCCAGGCACTTCTCGGAACCTCCTATAGTTACCAACCAGTCATGAACCAGGGCTGTTTTCATCCTTCATCCTTCATCCTTCATCCTTCATCCTTCATCCTTCATCCTTCATAAATCTTAATAAGCTTTTCAATCATGATTTCCTTGCGAAACTTATCCAGGTATGTTTTCTTTGCGTTTTCTCCAAGCAGTTTAAGAAATGATGGATTTGATTTAAGATCTTGAATATATTTGACTGCCAAATCTAAGCTGCCATCAGGGTATAGAAAGCCGTTTTCACCGTGAACAACGATTTCATTGTTACCTGTAACGTCCGTGGTGATAACAGGTACGCCCATGGCCATAGACTCAATTAAAGTAAGCGGCAGACCTTCTTTCAGTGACGTTGAAAGATAGATCGAGGCATATTTAAAATATCTAACAGCCTGGGGCTGAAATCCTAAAAAGCGTATATTCTTTAAACATTTTTCCTGAGCTATTTTTTCTAAGTTAAATCTTTCGGGGCCGTCACCGATAATAATAAATTTAATTTGCAAACCGAGCCTGTCTGTCTCGCCTGCAATTTTTAAAACCAAACCGCTGTTTTTTTCAGAATCAAAACGTGTTATGTGAAGGACAATAAAATCATTAATATCTAACTCATTAACTAACGGAGGAGATTCATTTAAATAAGGATCATCTATTCCATTATAAATGACAACGCTCTTTTTTTGACTGCATATTCCAAAACGGAGGCCATCAAATAATTCTCCCTCAGAAACATTAATAAAATAATCGGTACAAAAAGCTAATAACTTTTCTATTGCGAGAGGGATCATACGGGATAAAGAATTTTTTTGATCATAATATATTCCGTGAAAAGTATGTATTACTTCAATGGCGGGAAGAAACATCTTTAATAATCTTGAATAAATACCCGCTCCTTTGCCGTGCGAATGGACAATATTTATTGCCGATGACCGAACTATAAAAAACAATTTTATAAATTTCTTTATGGAAAATTGCCGGTGAGGAATCTCAATCATTCTGCCGGAACCTAAAATTGACTGATACAAATCCCAATATGGGGGTTCTTTTGGACAGGCGATAAAAAGGTCGTAACGATTGTTAAGGCTTCTCAACAAGGTTAAGATATGTTCCGGTCCCCCGCCATAATCCGCTCTTACTGAAATATAAAGGATCCGTTTCATTGTCATTAACACAACCATGTCTATTTAACATAAATACCACAGTTATGAATTAAACATTCTCCTTCGCTGGATAAAAGTTTATTAATTCAAGTATCTTTTCTGTAGCCTTTTCCCAACTGTATGATTTTAGATCTTGTTTTTCAGTATGTTTATTTGCTATACCTCCCTTTATAAAATTCACGAATTGATTATAGTTATCAGCACGGTAAAAGTTAAGTTCTATTTCATTTAGTTCTTCCCAGTCCACACTTACTACCGTTAGTCCACAGGCCAGATATTCGTATAATTTAATAGGATGAACAGAACTAACAACAGGGTGATTTTTAATAAAAGGTATTATACCTACCCGGGAGTTGAATAAGTAACCAGGAAGTTGTTCGTATCGGCGGCTTCCCAGCAGGAAAACGTTTTTTAAACCGGTTAGCACAGAGGTATCTATTTTTGTGGCGCCGATAAGTACAAAAGAAACATCCGGCAGACTTTCGGCGCAATACTTTACAAGATTCAAATCAAACCATTCGTCAATGGCTCCAATATAAATTACCCGGGGTTCCGGAATATTTGTATATTCAGGAGGTATGGCATGTTTTCCGTCTATAAAGTTTTCTATACTGACGCCATTCGGCACATAGGACATAAGTTTCGGTTTGTAAGATTTAATATATTCGGCTAAATTTTTTGCAGTGTAAACTACCAGGTCGGTTCTGCCAATCAGCTCATGTTCCATTTTTTGAATCGAAACGGTACTTTTAGTAAAACCAATATTCTTGTCAGCTATTCGTAAAACAGATTTTTTATACTTGATAACATTTATCCAAAATGACTGAACAATACTGTCAAACCAAAGCAGGTCAACTTCTTCAAAATCCATTTTTTTTATAATATTGAGTACGTTTGGCAAAGTCCAGTTGCACCAATATTTTGCGACGAATGATGATCTTAAGATTGCCTTGTTATGGGGTGTGAGAATTGCAAGCGGAACATAAGACAAAAGATTACCGCCTAAATCACTTACCGGGCCGGATTTCCAAATGTCATATCGTTGGAAAAGTTCAGTGCTTCGGGCAAACAAAAAATGCAAAGGAGAAATAGGATCAGAAATAAAAGCAACTTTCCATCCCATCCTGGCAAATTCACGAGCATAGTGGTGACTGCCTACTTTAAAAGGTGATGTCCAATAATTGCTTGCCGCTATTAAGACTTTTTTTGTACCCATTTGCCATATCCATTTGAATAGAAATCTGTTTTTTCTGGTAAATGTCCTTCCCCGAAATCATAGATTGAAACTGACTGTTCATTAATTAAAATTAGACGCCATACAGGATGTCCGAAACCATTATGCTTACCTACAAAACCATTCGACATAAAATACAAACATTCCTCTTTAGCCTGGTTTTCCATACGAAAAAGCCCTTTTATTCCAGGCAGCCAATAATTTTGCTCTTTATTTTTGAACTGCAGCGTAAAATGAGCGGCAGTTGAACGAAACTGGTTTCGTCTTGCGGGCAGGGGAGTATATAAATATGTGCCTGGATCACAGATATAATCTGTGCCATCAAAACTTAACTCAATGCTCAGTTGATCATTATGAGCATGACCGCCATTTCCGTTTTGGCCGATGCTGCCGCACCTTACAGCAAGATATAAACGCAGGGAGCGAAAAAGGAAAAGCCCGAAATCCGGATAGGCAAAGGTTTTTAATTCGTTCGTGAGGGGTTGTCCATCTTGTATTGGCTTGAATTCTGAAATAAGAGGTTTTCCAAAGTTTATTTCCAGGTATTCTTTCCATCCGTCCAAAGTTCGGGTTGTATGTACTGTAATTGCCGCGGCAGAGGGTCCTGTGCGGTTTTGGTTATGATGATAGGAAGGGATTATTACATTCTGCAACCAGCTTTGCATCAGGGATATTTCAGGGTTTAGATAGCCTACGGCGTCAAGCAGATCTTTCCGCCTAAACATCACACCGCCTATTCCAATCAGATGTCTATGATCAAGAATTGATTCGTCCCAATAATCAGCTTCAGGCGGTAAGTCCTTATATCCATTAAGATTTTTATACTTTTTCGTGGCGTCTGCCACAGTTATCTTTGCATATTCCGGCCAAAGCTTTAAAAATCGCCCGCTGTCATTATCGCCGATTTGTGGCGCTTCTCCACTTGCTTTTGTAATATTCATGGTAAACTCAACTGCTCTTTCTAGCTTTTCCAGATACCATGAGGGGAAGAAATATTGATCGTCTAAATTATACAATTGCTTACGGTAGTGCTTAAAAAGGAGTTTTTCTTTTCCGACCAAGATACTCTTGTTCCTGAGGACTTCCTTTTTTTCATCTGGCAGTTTTGAACATAATGCCGTACAAAATAAATAAATTTCCGTGGAAAGGCGGTGGTAGCTGGTGGATGCCTCAAAATTACTCCCATCCAGGTTAAACTGAGTATTCATCTCTGAAATTAGTTCCTGTACTGAAAAAACCAGCCAGGAATCAGATTCCTTTGTGCTGGGCAGATAAGCGCCGCAAAATAACAAACCTGCAAGATCGGCAAGATAATGATTAGAACGCAACCATGGAGAATACTCAAGATTTTCAAAACAATGTTTCCCATGTTCATAAACCGATTTTTTAAATACTTCTTCAAATTCTTTATCGAAACAAGCTCCGAAAGCGCAAAAGAGATCATAGGTGACAAGCCAGTTTACTACACGGATAGCCACATCCATCGTACAGTGCCAGTTAACGCCATAACGAGGAGGGTTTGTAGCTATAAAATCAAGCAATTGATTGCGGAATTCCCGATGGTATCCATCATCTTTTGTCAGGGCATAAGCCCAGGCAAGCATTGGCAGGTGCTGCATCCTGGCTAGTTCCCAGGGCACTTTGATGTCTGCTCCTAATCTGTGGCCGTATTGAATATCTTTATACCAGGTAAACTCGCTCCATCTAAAGCCTGATTTAAAATCCAGGCGCCAGTCTATAGGCTCATAACTCTCATCTACCAGTTTCCAAACCATTTGTGATTCTTTGATATTAGACGGATTAATTCTATCTTTCAGCCATTTACCTGCTTTATCAGCATGTACATTCCCAGTTTTTATTTCATAACGATGCCCTTCCAAACCGCGGCTTTGCATTCCATATCTTACTTGTATCCATCCAGAGCCGAGAAGGTCGAAATAATGATCGATATACAATCTACTCAGAGATAAAACTTTTTCCTGGTAGGACATAAGAATTTCATTGTTATACTTTGGAAGGTAACTTTGAAGAGTACCGCATATTTTTTTTGCGGAATAAGTAGGCCTGATTCTATCAAGGCGCCGTATCTTTACCTTCTGTGTTTCGCATTTTATTTTTTCTAAAATCTTTTCGAAAAGAACATTCAAAGGAAGAGAGAGGGCTTTTTTTAGGTAACTGTTCACAAGTAATGACCTTCCAGTAAAAATAATAAATTATCCGGTTAGGCCCTTAATTTCGAAGATCTTCGCAAAGTGGAAAGAAAATTAAGCAGCAGAAACCTCTATCCCAGCCAGGCTGGGGATGATAAAAAGCGATCTTGTCTTCAATCCGGTAGTGATGACAGCCTTCCCCAGTTTAGTAAGGTAGTATTTGTGAGTCCTTGCAACCTTTTTGATCAGGCCGTGAAGCAAAAGTCATTTAGAGATCCTGGAGACGGAAGCCGGGCTCAGGTCGGGGATGAATTTACGGATCATCTTGTTCTGAAAACCCCGGATGTTAAACTCTCCCCGCGCCAGGACTTCAAAAAGCTTCTGGTCGTCATGGCTGAAGAAATTGAAACTCTTATAGCTTCTGTCATCCTTCTTGACCGGATCGGAAATTTTAGTAAGCTTCTTAACTCCGTCGCTGGGATCATCAAAAGTAGAGATAAATTTAAATTAACGCCTCACTTCGTTCGGCGGCTTTTTTAGTCCACACACTTCAACGTACCCCCACAGTTGCCGCATTCTAACTCCGGCATCACTCCTGGGGGCAACTCATCAAAAGCCGCCAATTCATCGACCACAAAGTCTGGTACCTGTTCCTCATAGTCACACTGGGAACAGCGATAATTGTAGTACGTCTCTTCCCCTATTCCTAACATTGCCTGGACGAATTCTTCCGGTTCCTCCGGCCACTCTTGTTCCTTTTTCTTCTTGCCCATAACTCCCGCGTTCCAACTCCTTTAACTCATCGTAGATTATCCCGTACTTCGGGTGATAAATCTGCCAAAGCCACATTTCGGCTCCGCATTTCTCACAAACAAAGGGGCCCTTGCCAGTGATCTTGACGATTCCTTGCCGGTAACTGTAATGTTTTACCTGAAGTACTGTTTCTTTTACCATTCGCCCCATCTTTAGGAAGAGCACTTTTAAGAATTCCCTGACCTTAGCGGCCTTACAGGTGGCGTGCAGCCCGTAGTACCTTACCTGCTTAAATCCCGGTGGCAAGACATGCTGCACCATCCGCCCGATAAACTGGGGAACCAGGATTTCGATTTCTTCTTTTTTGCTGGTTCGGTGGTCTTTATACCAGTACCTGACTTTCTCGCCGGTGTATCTAATGATTCTTGATAAAGCGATGGGGGGACTGCCTACGTATTTAATCAAGTGACTTTAGCCAGCTTATCCTTCTTCGGCACTTTTTCCATCTTGATGTGGACGACAATCCCTTTGGGGTACTTCCGGTAGAGTTTATCAATCAGCTCTTTTGCCTTTACTTCTCTTTTGATCATCTCGAATAAAAATGGTACTGCCACTTCTTATGAAGGAGGGAAAACGGGATATATTTTATATCTCTCCATTCGTTATTGCTGCTTAGTCCGCCGGCCGTCATCATGATGTGCAAGTGGGGATTATAGCTGGCCGACCGGCCGGCTGTCTGCAAGACAACGATATATCCTGCTTCCACGGGATCTCGAAAGTATATTTCCAGGACGTCTTTGATCATCGCTAAACCTGTCTTAACGAGCTCATCCAGTAACTTTGGCTCCCGGTAAAAATATACCCGTAATTGCTCCGGGACGGTTAAGATCAGATGCCGGTAATCCACCCCTTCGAAAAGGCTTGCTTCTATTTTGCTGATCCATTCTTCTAAATGAGCCCTGGCGCAGGATAAACAGAATTTGCATTTACAGCTAAAGGGCACTCTTTTTATTTCCAGGCAGTCCGGGCAGATATATTCTGTATAGCCATTGGCCGGGTCTCCGCAACCCAACATTTTTTCGATAATGATGTCTTTATCTTTGTAGCGAGGGTACTGGGCGACAAACCGGATATTCCGCACCATTTTTGACATAATGACCGCTGCGATTTAACATCTTGACCGCTGAAATTTGACACCCCCGCCGCTCATTTTTGACACCGCCTTAACCAGGCGGTTTTGTTATGCCCTCTTACATATACAATTGACAAAGCGTGGTGAAAAATCGCGCAATATGAAAGGGGGGCATGAAATGACCAATTACCGAGAGATCCTGAGACTAAACAGTCTTGGGATCAACAATTCCCAGATTGCCTTGAGCGTCGGTTGCACAAGGCAAACAGTCATTTCTGTTTTGAACAAGGCAAAACAGAAGAATCTCACGTATGCGCAGGCTATATCTCTCTCGGACAGGGAGCTGGCTGCCGGCATTCAGGAAGGAGGGTTGGAACGCGCCAATTACCGAATGCCGGACTATGAAAAGGTTCATAAAGAACTTGCCAAAAACGGTGTAACATTGAACCTTCTCTGGGTTGAATACTGCCAAGAATGTAAACGTAACGGCGAGATTGCCTATCAATCAACGCAATTCAACAAGTACTATGCCGACTATGCGCGCAAAGTCGGGGCAACCATGCATATCGAGCGTAAGCCCGGCGAATCTATGGAGGTGGACTGGGCTGGCGGCACGGCGCCGGTTATTAATCAGGACACGGGTGAAGTTATGAATGCCTATGTCTTTGTTAGCGCCTTATCCTACAGCAGTTACGCCTACGCTGAAGCCTTCTGGACTATGCAATCAGAGAACTGGATTATTGCCCATGTCCACGCCTACGAGTTTTACGGCGGCGTTTGCCGCCTGCTTATTCCGGATAATCTTAAAGCCGGTATAGTGAAAAATACGAAAGCAGAGACAGTGGTCAATAAAACCTATCAGGAAATGGTGAGCATTACGGTACAGCTGTTCTCCCGGCACGGGTAGAGTCCCCAAATGATTATCTTCAAAACCGCATTATCTTCAAAATCAGCAGAACCGCTTAAGCATACAGCCGTTCAATAGCATGAAATTGAAGATAATAGTGTTATCCTTTAGACAGCCTGACACAGGCCAGAAGGAGGATAACATATGACAAAACTGGAAACTGTCATCAATACCATTTTGCAGCAGTTGAAATCTGAACTTGCCAATGAAACTTGGGAGTCCAGACGTTGCTACTTCAACCGGATGCTAAAGTGTGCTAATTCACTTGGCATTACGGAACCATGCGCTAAGCTGTATGATACATTCATTAGAGATGACAATGGTTCGCCGGAACGCCACGCACTGCATGTTCGTTGCGTAAGACTGGTTGACGTATTAGTATGTACACAAGCCCGAGATGAACACGGCATACCATTCAACGAACCACCCATGCCGGATGATGCAGAAGTCCATAAGTTTTTTCAGGGCCGGGAGTTCCCGATAGCAGCAGACGTGCATATTGATTACCTCATTGTCAAGGCTGAGATTGAAATGAGATACCTTAATCTCACGGATTCTACTATCGGGCAATACAAGCATTCCTGGATGAACATACGGCGCTATTTTTATGATGCCGGTATCTCTGGATATGATGAAACATTGATGAAATGCTTCATCCAGGAAATAAACAACCTACGTAATAAAGGATCCATGAAGAAATGGAAGTGGAAAATTAACCGTAAGGCGGCACATGTCCTGATAGAAGTTGCAAATACAGGGCGCTTCCTTTGGGGAATGATCAACCGAGATGCCAGCTGCAACAGCTTAGAGGCAGAATCCATTCGTTCACAGTACCTTGAGTCGCTGGAGCAGCGCAACCTCAGCAGATCCACAATCGACCTGCATGATTATGTATTCCGAAAAACCGTGGAGTTCACTGGGATAGAAACACCGAAAGATTTACTGTCTCTTTCACCCGAAAAGATCCATCTTGTCATTACAAAGTTTGCAGGCATCTGCAATAGACGGAGCATGGCAACTATACTTCCAATCCTGCGTTCACTGTTGGCGTTCTTTCATACAGCCGGCCTGATCAGAAAGGATTTATCCGGTATTGTAATGGGAGGCTTTGTACAGCGGGGCTCGGTTGCCGCATATATTTCTGAAAAAGATCAGACAAAACTGGTTGCACAGCTGGCTAAAGAGTCTAAACGCACAAAAGCAGTAATCCTTCTTGCCATGCATTTGGGATTGCGTGATTGTGATATCTGCAATCTCACTTTTCAGGCGATTGACTGGCGAAATGATAAAATCAGGCTGATCCAGAAAAAGACTGGCGAACCTCTCGTACTGCCATTGCTCCCGGATATAGGCAACGCACTGATGGATTACATTCTGAATGAGAGACCGAAACAAACTGACCGTTACCCATATATATTCTTACGGAAACAGGCGCCTCACAATAAACTGACTTCTGTTTACTCAACCTGTTCCAGGCTGCTTGGCTGCCTGGGGATTAAACCGGTAAACGGTACTGCTAAAGGCGTGCACCTTTTTCGGTATTCCATGGTACATAAACTTCTGGCCGCTAAAGTACCTCACCAGGTCATTACCGATGCACTTGGACATACCTCAAAGGAATCTGACAAGCCTTATCTGTCCATGGAGGAATCCATGCTCCGGATGTGCGCGCTGAATCTGTCCGTCATAGGCAGGATTTCATGGAGGGGAGGTGCTTTTTGATGACTGATTATACATTTAAAAGCCTCCTTGGTGTCTGCATTAAAGACTTTATCAGCCAGAAACGAGCATCGGGTTGTCCTTACCAGTCTTCAGCCCGAATACTGCATCACTTTGATTTACTTGCGGCTGAGAAGTTCCCGGAAGAGAGCACAATCACACGGGAAATGTGCTCTGTCTGGATTCAGTCAAAACCTGGAGAGCATTCAAACGGCCTTTTAAGGAGGGTTACTCCAGTAAGGCAGCTTGGTAAATACATGAAAGGGCTTGGATACAATGCTTATGTCATTCCCGGTCACATCCCGGATAGGCAGGTTAAGTATGAGGCCCATATTTATACGGCCGCCGAGTTGAAATCCTTTTTCAATGCCATTGACCACTGCCCTCCTTCACCGTTTTCTCCGACCAGGAGGTATGTCATTCCGGTCATTTTTCGCATGCTGTACTGCTGCGGGCTGCGTTCCTCAGAAGCACGCCTGCTAAAAAAAGAGGATGTTGACCTTGAAACAGGAAAGATATCCGTCCGGGAATCCAAAGGCTGGAAAGCCAGGATCGTATACATGAGCGAAGATCTGCAGGAAGTATGCAGAGAGTATGATTCTATCATGGAATCCATGTTTCCAAGCAGACGAGTGTTTTTCCCCAACAAGGATGGAAAATGCTTTAATAAATCAATACTTGACTACTGGTTCCATGAGTTCTGGGATAAACTGCCTGAATCTGGTGCAATTACAGGAAATCCAGCAAGAGTTCATGACTTCCGGCATGGGTACGCGGTTCACCGACTGAATCAATGGGTAAAGGAAGGTCATGATATAAACGCCCTTTATCCTTACTTGAGCGAATATATGGGGCACTCCAACTATGCTGATACGGACTATTATCTTTCCCTTGTGGAAGATTTTTACCCTGAAATGGAACAGCGGCTTTCTTCAGTGAATGATGACATCCTGCCGGAGGTGCATCATGAAGAGGAATGAAATGCATTTTTACCAGTTGCTCCGTGACTTTCTGACCGATTATCTCATAACAAAAAGGAACTTCAGCGACAAGACAGCCAGATCCTACCGGCAATCATTAAATCTTCTACGGAATTATCTGCGTGAGAAAAAAAGCATCAGCTTTGATCGGATGGATTTTTCCTGTTTTTCAAGGAGCGGCATTTATGATTTCCTGATGTGGCTTAAGAACACCCAGAAGAATTCCGCGCAGACACTTAACTTGAGGCTGTCAGCCATTAAATCCTTCCTGAAATACTGTAGTGATGAAGACATGGAACTGATGCCGGTATATCTTGATGTTGCCAGCATCCATGCATTCAAGGGCGTTAAGCGGCCGTGTGTTGAGTATCTGATACAGGAACAGCTAAAACTTTTATTCTCATTGCCCGACATGACAACAAGGCTTGGCAGGCGTGACCGTTTTTTCATGATCTTCGCTTATGAAACGGGCGCGAGAATTCAGGAATTACTTGATTTACGGTTGAACTGTATCATCCGCGGCGATACCAGTGTACGGGTCAGAATCCATGGCAAGGGGAATAAAACAAGGTATGTCCCTCTTCTTGGATCAACGGTAAAGCATCTGGACGTCTATCTTGCAAGCTTCCATAAAGGAAGTCCCTTGGACGCTTTACTGTTCTATACCATACATAATGCGACGAAAACACAGATGAAAGCTGGAACAGTCGATTACTTCCTTAAGAAATATGGAAAACTCGCCCATGAAGCCGATACTGCTTTCCCGGAAGGACTGCATGCACATATGTT